>NZ_QETJ01000124.1:0-15168 GCF_003105095.1 Pseudomonas sp. NDM
ATAGCGCTTTGTCGGCTGACACACCGCTATCGCGAGCAGGCTCACTCCTACAGTTGATAGCGGTGTGTCAGTAAGGGTTACACCAGCGGCGGGGTACGCGGTGGGATCTGGCGTTTGCTGCCGGTCGATTCAAACGCAGCGGCGAAGCGCAACAGGTTCGAATCGTCGTAGGCGCGGCCGGCGAAGGTCAGGCCGACGGGCATGCCGATGTCGGCCATTACACCCATCGGCACGGTCACGGTCGGCACGCCGAGGTGGCGGATCGCGAGGTTGCCGTTGGCTACCCAGACGCCGTTGCTCCAGGCGATATCGGCCGAGGCAGGATTGACATCGGCGTCCGCCGGGCCCACGTCAGCGACGGTCGGGAACAGCACCGCATCGAGGCCGAGCGTGTCCATCCAGTCTTCGAGGTCAATGCGCCGGGTTTGCTCCAGACCGCGCAAGCCATCAGGCACGGTAGTGATTTCATTCCACGGCGTGATACCGCGTTCGGCCATGCGCACGTATTCGTCCATGCCGGCGGCCAGATCGCCTTCGCGGTTGGGCAGGGTGCCGGGGTCGTGCGGAAAGATTTTCGGCCCGTCGACGTCGACCAGACGATTGAGTTTCGGGTCGCCGTTGGCCTGCAGGAAGTCGTCAAACGCCCAGGCAGTCAGATCCCACAGTTCGTGGTGGAGGAATTCCTTCGAGACCAGGCCACGGGTGAACACGGTTGGCGCGCCGGGGCGGTCGCCTTCGCAGTTGGAGACCAGCGGGAAATCGGTTTCGATGACTTCAGCACCGGCGGCTTCCAGGGCCTGACGCGCCTGCTGCCACAAGTCGATCACCGAAGCGCGGGTGTTGATGCGCTGACCGGTCGGGCCGCCGATGCCAGGGGCTTCGCTGGTGCCGGCGTCATCGTCGGTGTTGATGTACATGCGCGGGATGGCGAAGCGTTTGCCGGCCAGGGCTTTGGCGTCGGCGGCCAGTTCACTGTACGCCGCCGGGCGCACTTCGCTGACGCGGGGGATTGGCACCCACGGTTGCAGGCGCCACAAGTCGCCACGGGTGTCAGGGTCTTCGGCGACGACCACGTCGAGCACCTCAAGCAGGTCGGCCATGGTCCGCGCGAACGGCACGACGACGTCCATGGTCGGGGTCAACGGCCAATTGCCGCGCACCGAAATCACCCCGCGCGACGGGGTATAGGCGCACAGCCCATTGTTCGACGCAGGGCCGCGACCGCTCGACCAGGTTTCCTCGGCCAGACCGAATGCAGCAAAACTCGCTGCGGTGGCGGTACCGGCGCCATTGGACGAGCCGGAGGCGAAAGGCGCGGTGAGGTAGGCGGCGTTGTACGGACTTTCAGCGCGGCCATAAACGCCACGCTGCATGCCGCCATTGGCCATCGGCGGCATGTTGGTCTTGCCCAGGCAGATCGCCCCGGCAGCGCGCAGGCGCTCGATGGTGAAAGCATCGCGATGGGCAACCAGATCGGCGAAAGCCGGGCTGCCGGAGGCGGCGGTCAGGCCTTTGACCAAGTAGCTGTCCTTTGCGGTGTAGGGGATGCCATCGAGCGGCCCCAAGGTTGCGCCTTTGGCGCGACGGGCATCGGAGGCGCGGGCTTCGTTCAGCGCTTCAGGATTGCGCACGACTACGGCGTTGAGTGCCGTCGGGGTGTCGGCGCCGTCGTAGGCATCAATGCGCGCCAGATAGGCTTGTACCAGTTCCACGGCAGTGGTCTGGCCGGATTCGAGGGCGGCGCGCAGTTGGGCGATGGAGACTTCGGTGACTTCGATCATCGGGTCACCTGTTGAGCGAAGATGTTCTGGGCAGGGGTATTCATAGCGGTTCTCGTTGCACGGCTTTAAGCGACAAGGTCAAGACTGGCGCCTATTTAACACCAAGCCGCGCTCCGAGTAATCGACGGGGTGACGGCCCCGCCGATTTTTTCTGGGTCTGGCGGATCACTCGTTGATGCGCGGGTGCTGCTGAACCAGCACCTTGCGCTTGGCCTCCAGCTCGGCGATCTCGGCATCGATGTCTTCGATTTTCTGTTCGATGTTGTCGTGGTGTTCCTGCAGCAGCTCCTTGGCCTCCTCGAGGTCGGAGGCCGCCGGGGCCGCGCCGCGCAGGGGTTTGTTGGCGGTTTCCTTCATGGTCACGCCGGTGATCAGGCCGACCACGGCGATCACCATCAGGTAATACGCGGGCATGTACAGATCGTTGGTGCTTTCCACCAGCCAGGCCACGGCAGTCGGGGTCAGACCGGCGATCAGCACCGAGACGTTGAAGGCACTGGCCAAAGCGCTGTAGCGGATATGGGTGGGGAACATCGCCGGCAGGGTAGAGGCCATGACGCCAATGAAGAAGTTGAGCAACACCGCCAGAATCAGCAAGCCGGAGAAGATCAGGCCGATGCTGCCGCTGTTGATCAGCATGAACGCCGGAATGGCGAAGATGAACAGGCCGATGCTGCCGACGACAATAAAGGGTTTGCGGCCGATCTTGTCGCTGACGAAGCCGATCAGCGGCTGCACGAAGAGCATGCCGACCATGATCGCGATGATGATCAGCACGCCGTGGTTTTCGCTGTAATGCAGGTTGTGGGTCAGGTAACTCGGCATGTAGGTGAGCAGCATGTAGTAGGTGACGTTGGTCGCCGCTACTACGCCGATGCAGGTCATCAGGCTGCGCCAGTGCTTGGTCGCGACTTCCTTGAACGACACTTTCGGGCCACCGGCGAGGCCTTCGCGGTCACCTTGTTCGAGCTTTTCCACGTGCTGCTGGAACGCCGGGGTTTCTTCCAGGGCGTGGCGCAGATACAGGCCGATCATGCCCAGCGGCAGGGCAAGGAAAAACGGAATTCTCCAGCCCCATTCTTCGAAGCGCTGTTCACCGAGGATCGTCGAAATCAGCACCACCACGCCGGCGCCAAAGACGAAACCGGCGATCGAGCCGAAATCCAGCCAGCTGCCGAGGAAGCCGCGTTTGCGGTCCGGTGCGTATTCAGCGACGAAGATCGAGGCGCCGGTGTACTCGCCACCCACGGAGAAACCTTGGGCCATCTTCGCCAGCAACAGCAGGATCGGCGCCCAGATGCCGATCGAGGCATAGGACGGAATCAGGCCGATGGCAAAGGTGCTCAGGGACATGATGACGATGGTCGCGGCGAGGACTTTCTGCCGGCCGTATTTGTCGCCGAGCGCACCAAAGAACAGCCCGCCCAGCGGACGAATCAGGAAAGGCACGGAGAAGGTCGCCAGCGCGGCGATCATTTGCACGCCGGGATCGGCGCCGGGGAAGAAGACCTTGCCGAGCACATAGGCGACAAAGCCGTAGACGCCAAAGTCGAACCATTCCATGGCGTTGCCCAGTGCGGCGGCGGTGATTGCCTTGCGCATCTTGGCGTCGTCGACAATGGTGATGTCTTTCAAACCGATCGGTTTGACGGTGTTCTTGCGTGATTTCATGGTGATTACTCTGCTGCTGAGCCGTCTTGTTGCATGTCGCTGCCATGGTGGGGCAGGGAAGACGAGGTCCGTTCTCTGCGATGCCATCCTTTCGATGGCACGCCCTCTGTGGGATCAGAGATCAGAAGTAACCAAATAATTCACTGGTCGCGGTGATTTTGTTCTTTATGCGGCCTGGTTTTCGCAGATAGCAATACATGGCAGCAGTTGTGCGGTTCCGGTACACGTTTGCTGGGTGGTCGTATATCCGGTTTTATCGACGAGGCGGACGTGCCGGCACGTGACGATATGCTTCCAAATCACCATCGAGGGACCAGATAAAAATCTCGCTCATAGGAAAACGATCCAGACATCGTTCGTACTCCTTAATGATACTCAGATCACCAAAGCTAGTGCCTTCACCGGTACGGGTGGGCGACTTGTTTCGTCCTGCTTTGTCGGGAAACTCGGCCAGCCACTCTAGTATTTCTCTCGTATTTGGATACTCGCTAAGTCTGTACGGGGGTTCGTCCTCGAACGCATCGCGTACCGCGTCGCAAAAACGTTGAGCCGTTTGCCGACGCAGCCTTCCATCACCGTTTTGGGCTATATGGTTACCGGTTTCCAGAATGGTGGCCATTGGCAAAATAAAAGTGCAGCTATTGTTCGCATACTCGCGAAAATCAGCGCCCACTTGAACCGCTGCTTGGTTGAGCCCAGGAACATTCAACAGATTAACGAAGATGCTTGTATCGATCAGGCAGATTGAGGTCATCAGGTCTCCCCCTGCATTTTCTGCAGCCAAGCCAGTGCGTTCTGCCTTTTCTGCTCTATTGAGACAGGCGACTTGACGAAACGATCGACTATTCCGTTAGTGACCAACTCTCCGAGCGGACCTTGAGATACCAGTCCTGCGTAGTCCTGCAAGTCGGAAAGGCGCACCAAGCGGCTATCGCCATCCTTTGGATCGCGATAACAAAATACGGTGTCGCCCAATGCACTATCCGGTAATGCATCCATTAGAGCCGGATTATGAGTACTGACTAATAGGCGCACTCCGCGCAATTCGGCCTGCTCACGCATGGTTTTCAATAATTGTTTGGCACGTGATGGGTGGACTCCGTTATCGACCTCTTCAATAACAAGTGTCGACTCTGCCGGCGCAGATAGCAAAGCAGCCGCGATCGCCAGCACTCGAAGCGTGCCATCGGAAAGCAATTCGACAGACCAATCTCGTTCGACGCTACCAAAGCTTTCGATTAACTCCAGGGAAACGCGTCCTCGCCGGTCCTCAAAAAAACGGACATCCGTCACGTCTTGTTCTGGCAAACTTCTGATGAACTCGATGATGGCAGGTCGGATTTCCTTATCTTGCCAAAGTGAGAAAAGCACTCCGGATAGATTGGAGCAGTCCCCGCGCAGTTTTTTGTCTGGATAACTGTCTCCTCGCATAAGGGAGGGCACAGGATCAAGAAACAAGGTGTTGGCAAGCAGGCTCTGGAAATGGCTGGTGGTTTCAGGGATGACTTTCTGCGCTACTTTGTGCCCGGCCTCGAACAGTGCCGAACTGGCCAATTGATTAAAGATTGCGATCTGATCGGTACAAGTGACCTGCGGTTTTTTGCCGCCCCTCGCAAAATTATTGTAGGCAACTCGCGCGTCGGTGCTCAAACCGGTTGAAGGCTGTTCAATACGGTAGAGAGGCATTTTTTGCCGAGGCGACTCAATCGTTTCCTGAACTATATGCAGTTCATCGTCTCGGAGAGTGATTTCGACGCTGAGGCTATTCCAGTCTTCGTCGTCAGTTTCGCAACCTAAGGTAAAGGATTTTTTTCTCAGGTAGGGAAGATCCTTCACCTGGCCACGGAGGATCTGCTCGGAATCATCGACTCTGTGACGTAATACCGATAGTTTTTGACCTTGGCCGAGCCAACATAGAAAGCGGAAGGCTTCCAGTGCGTTACTTTTGCCCGAGGCGTTGGCACCAATCATCAACGTCAAGGAGGAAAGCGGTAGCTTCTGGTCTCGATAGCTCTTGAAACCCGTGATGCGAATATTCTTTAGCATGGTGACTCCTTCCAATGCTTGGTTCTCTTCCCAGCCTCACCAAGCTCGACGGCTTGTTACCAGAAACTCACTTTTACGCCTCGGCCCATCCCCGAAAGCCTGCGGGGATTCAAAGTTTCATCGCACACCATGCTCCTGCGATGCGGCAACAGCCTCGCCTTGGACCGATTGGAGCGCACGCGCATTAAAACCACGCCCTTGGCGAACCGTGATTATTGGGGACCAGAGATAAAAAATCGACCGATGAAGTTTCATATTCATCTTTTGTCAGGGGTCGCAGTGTCCTATCGGGAGGGAGGATACTTTTTGATCGGGGTTTTTCAAGCGTTTTCGCGGATTGATTAATGCGATCATGCCTTGATCAACCTTCTTAAATTGTGGCCGAGGTTTTATGGCCGAGCGTTAACCTGTGAATCCGAGCTAAGCGCACCAGTGCACTGGCGGACATTTCACTGATGTCTCATCTGGCAGGAGCGAAAGAACAACTGTTCACTTCGGATCATCGAAGGCGCATTAAGTATCCCCAATCATGAGCGAAAACCAGCTTTGAGCCGGTTTTTCGCATGTCCAGGATGCAGAGGCTTAAAGCGCAGCCTTCACCTGCAACCCCACCACCAGCGCATTGTCGATGTCCTGCCCGGAGAACGCGCCCGGTTCGATGATGTATTGCAGGTTCGGGCGCAGGGTCAGCCATGGGGTGGCCTGGTAGCCGTAGCCCAATTCGATCAGTTGCTCAGCGCTGTCGAGATGCGGGAATGCAGCGCCATTGGCCATGGCGGCATCCTGCTGAACATCACGGCTGCGCGGGTTCGGCACGGCGCGGCCATAGCCCAGCGCCAGAGTGTCACGCGGGCGGCCTTCGAACGGTTTGTACAGGACTACGCCGGTGCCGTACCACTTGCTGAACGGTGAGGCCGCTTCACTGGCCGCCGAATACTGACCAAACGCATGCAGGCTGCGCCCCTCGGAGGTCGGCGAACGCCATATCGCCTGATCGATCAGCAGGTAATGACCGCCACGACCGGACACCTCGTCGTCGCTGCCAATGCGTTTGACGTCGGAACTGTCGTAGTAATAGCCGAGCTTGTATTCACCCGGCAGCTCGCCGGCGTGCTTGTACACCAGCTCGATCGGTACGACGGTGCCGGTGGTGTGTTTCGGCCCCAAATGCCAGGCGCGGCTGGAATTGCCATTGCTCTCGGGGTCGACGTTGAACGCCGCCACACGCAGTTGCCAGGACGGCGACAGGTCGTATTTGACCCGCACGCCCAAACGCGCGTTGGGGTAGTTGGTCCAGCCGCTGCCGCCGGACATGTTCAGCGGATGGCCGCAGAAACCAGCGTTCATGAAGTTGCACAGAATGCCGCTGTCGAGGCCGCCGAGGTCGTTGCCCATGGCCATGTAGCCGAGCTTCACGTTCAGCGCCGGAGTGAACAGGCTGCGCTCGTAACTGAGCTCGGTCAGGCGCGTGTACAGGCCGCCGTAGTTTTCCTGAATCGGCAAGCGGTTGCCGACCAGATCTTCCGAAGCGCTGTTGCCGCGACGGTCGTTGATGGTCAGTTGCACCTTGCCGGCATTGTCGACGCCATACAGCTTGCCCAGATCAAACTGCACGCCGAGCTTGATGTTCTGCGAATAACGCGCCGAACGGTGCAGGCCGCCGTCGGCGTTGTAAGCGGTTTCGCCGCTGTAATCGCCGCTGAACTTGACGCCGTCTTCATCCAGTTGATGACGCAAGCCGCCCCAGTCACCGGTGAGGGTGCTGCGGGTCAGCAGACCGGAATCGCTGGCGGCCAGCGCGGGCAGGGCAGTGGTGCAGCTCAGGCCCAGCAACAGGCTGGTGCAAAGTCTGGAACGGGAAAAGCGAACAGCCGATGACATGTGAATCCTTCCTGCTGAAATCTTCAACGCAATAAAACGGCGACGCGGTGCTGTGAGGCACCGCGCGCTGGGGAGTGGGTGGATGTGCAGCAGCGGATTACGGCAGGGCGTAGGCCATCACGTAATCGCCGCGATCAGTCGACTGACGTGCGCCGCCAGCGGTGACGACGATGTACTGCTTGCCGGTCTTCGGCGAAACGTAGGTCATCGGGCCGCCCTGGCTGCCGACTGGCAGACGCGCTTTCCAGACTTCTTCGCCGTTGTCGCTGTTGAAGGCGCGCAGGTAGAAGTCCTGGGTGCCGGCAATGAAGATCAGGCCACCCTGGGTCGACAGGGTGCCGCCGAGGGTTGGCAGACCGATCTTGATCGGCAAGTGCATGCGAATGCCCAGAGGACCGGTGTCTTCAACGGTGCCGACCGGAACCTGCCACGCGACTTTCTGGGTCTTCATGTCGATCGCGGTCAACGTGCCGAACGGCGGCGCCTGGCACGGAATGCCGGCCACCGAGAGGAAGCGGTTCTTGTTCACTGCGTACGGCGTGCCTTTGAGCGGCACAGCGCCCATGCCGGTGTTCAGTGCTTCGCCACCGCCTGCGGCCTGGCCCTTGTTCTGCGACGGGATCATCTGAATCCACAGACCCAGGCGCATGTCGTTGACGAAGATGAAACCGTGCACCGGGTCAGTGGAGATGCTGCCCCAGTTCATGCCGCCCAGCGAACCCGGGAAGCTCAGCGATCTGTCAGTACCCGGGGCGGTGTACAGACCCTCGTAGCGCATGCTCTTGAAGTCGATGCGGCAGAGCAACTGGTCATACGGCGTGGCGCCCCACATGTCCGACTCGGTCAGGTGCTGCGCGCCGATCTGCGGCATGCCCACGGATTTCGGCTGGGTCGGCGAGTACGGCTCGTTGGGGATGTTCGCGGCTTTCACCGGTACTTCCTTGACTTCAGTCAGCGGCTTGCCGGTGGCGCGATCGAGCACATAGATCTGCCCGGCCTTGGTGCCGATGACCAGCGCCGGAACGCTTTGGCCGTCCTTGTCGAAGTCGATCAGGCTCGGCTGCATCGGCAGGTCGAAGTCCCACAGATCGTTGTGCACGGTCTGGAACACCCAGCGTTCTTCACCCGTGCTGGCATCCAGCGCGAGGATCGAGGCGCCGTACTTGTGGTCCAGTTCGCTGCGCTCGACACCATAGATGTCGGTGGACGAGCTGCCCATGGGCAGGAACACCGTGTTGGTCGCTGCGTCGTAGGACATCGGCGCCCAGCTGTTCGGCGTGCTGCGCACGTAGGTGCTGCCATCGGCCGGTGCATTGCGATCCTGCGGGTTGCCCGGGTCGAACGCCCAGCGCATGGTGCCGGTGATCACGTCAAACCCGCGAATCACGCCACCGGGCATGTCGCTCTGCACGTTGTCGGCGACGCGACCGCCTACCACCACGGTGGTGCCGGCCATCAATGGCGCGGACGACAACTGATAGTAGCTGTCCGGAACATCCCCCAGTCCGGCCTTCAGATCGACCTGACCGTTGTTGCCGAAACCCTGGCAGAACTCGCCGGTGTCAGCGTCGACCGCGATCAGGCGGGCATCGATGGTGTTGGTCAGCAGACGGCGCTGGCAGTTGGCGGCCGGCGCCGGTTTGGCTTCGATGATCGAAGAATTGCTCGGCTGAGCGAGGGTGGCGGTGGCGTCGAAATAAGCCATGCCACGGCAGCGCTGCCAGACTTTCGATTGCGCGTTGATCGCGTTCTTCCACAGCTCTTTACCGGTGTCGGCGTCGAGGGCGATCAGGTTGTTGTGCGGAGTGCAGATGAACACCTTGTTGCCGACCTGCAGCGGGGTGAGCTGGTCTTCGGCGCCGTTGCCATCGCTCTCGGCGACGTCACCGGTGTGGTAGGTCCACGCGACTTTCAATTGGTCGACGTTGTTGCGGTTGATCTGATCGAGCGCGGCGAAACGGCTGCCTCCTTCGGTGTTGCCGTAGTGCGCCCAGTCTTTCTGCGCCTTGGCCGGCTCCACCGGGGTCAGACCCGGACCGGTGCCAGTGGCGGCAACCGTTGGATGCGCGACGAACATGTTGCCCGCAGCAACCGCCACACCCACGGCGAGCACAGCGGCCACGGCATACGCGCCGCGACCGGCAACGCGGCCATTGGCACGCGCCAGCAGCGGGTAGACCAGCGCGACGACCATACCGATCGCGCTGAACATGAACAGCCGCGAGAACACCGGCCAGAACACCAGCCCGGCGTCAGCCACCGCCCAGATCGCAGTCGCCACGAGAAACGCGGCGAACAGCCAAGCGCCTGCAGTTTTCTTCAGTGCGATCAGCACACCGGAAACGGTCATCGCCAGACCGCCGACCAGGAAGTACCAGGAACCGCCCAGGCTGACCAGCTTCACACCGCCGGCCGCGAGCGCCAGACCGAGCAGGGCGATGATCACGCCAAGGCCGACGAGAATGAACGTTGAAACGCCTGAGACGCGTTGACTGTGGTTCACATTGAAAGTCCCGTTTGAATGAAGCGCGGGATTATAGCGGTAACTAACCATTCAGTTAACCGCAGTTTTGCCATGAAACCCGGCACTTCTGTGAATCAAGCGTGGTGCAGGTTGGGGAAAACGCAAGTCGAGAGGGGTTTCTCGAAGTTTCAGCAGGAGGGGCGAGTCGGGCTTGGAGCTGCAACGCGCATGCCCAAACACCGCAGTGAATTCACCCCTCACCCCAGCCCTCTCCCCGAGGAGAGGGAGCTGATTTGTGGGCTCTTTGAGACCTGTGTTCGCCTCGGTATTTCAGGTCGGTGTAACTCGCACATTCAACTCGTTCAGTTCCATCTCCCTCCGCGAGAGGGAGCTGATTTGTGAGCTCTTTGAGACCTGTGTTCGCCTCGTTATTTCAGGTCGGCGTAACTCGCGCATTCAACTCGTTCAGTTCCATCTCCCTCCGCGAGAGGGAGCTGATTTGTGGGCTTTTCAAGATCTGTGTTCGCCTGGATATCTCAGGTCGGTATAACTCGCACATTCAACTCGGTCAGT
Source organism: Pseudomonas sp. NDM (assembly GCF_003105095.1). NCBI lineage: Bacteria > Pseudomonadati > Pseudomonadota > Gammaproteobacteria > Pseudomonadales > Pseudomonadaceae > Pseudomonas > Pseudomonas sp. NDM. The sequence continues at coordinate 10,417 of NZ_QETJ01000124.1, forward strand.
TCCCTCTCCCCTGGGAGAGGGCTAGGGTGAGGGGCTTTCAGGATCGATCACGATGGCGACCTTGCCCTTGGCCCGGCCTTGTTCGACGTAGTGCAAGGCGTCAGCTATCTGATCGAAGGCAAAGATCCGGTCGATCACCGGTTTGATAACCCCAGCCTCGATCAATGCGCTGATCTTCTGCAACTGAATGCCATCGGCGCGCATAAACAGAAACGCATAACGCACCCCACGCTTGCGCGCCTTTCGCCGGATACCGCTGCTGAGCACACGCATGACCAACCCAAGCAGCCACGACAAACCCTGCTCCTGTGCGAACTGCGCGGTCGGCGGTCCGGACAGGGAAATCAGCTGCCCACCCGGTTTCAGCACCTTTAGCGATTTCTCCAGCACATCGCCACCGAGGCTGTTGAGCACTACATCGTAATCGCGCAGTTCGCTGGCGAAATCCTGTTGCGTGTAATCAATCACCACGTCAGCGCCCAGCGCTTTGACCCACTCGACATTCGCCGTGCTGGTAGTCGTCGCGACGAAAGCGCCGAGGTGTCTGGCCAGCTGAATGGCGACTGTGCCGACGCCACCGGAGCCGGCGTGGATCAACACTTTCTGACCCTTTTGCAACCTGGCGACTTCAACCAATGCCTGCCACGCGGTCAACGCCACCAGCGGCATGCACGCCGCCTCGGTCATGTCGAGACGGGCGGGTTTGAGGGCGACCGCTGTTTCGTCGACGGCGATGCGGTGGGCAAACGTGCCGATCCTGTTTTCAGGCGCACGGGCATAAACCTCATCGCCCGGCTTGAACCGCTTGACCGCCGCACCAGTGCCGAGCACCACACCGGCGACATCGTTGCCCAATATCAAAGGCATCTGATAGGGCAGGATCATCTTGAATTCGCCGCTGCGAATCTTCAGATCGAGCGGGTTGATGCTGCTGCCGTGCACTTCGATCAGCACGTCGTTTTCCCCGATCAGCGGTTCGGGGACGTCGCCAATCCGGCCGTTCTGCTTGCCGTAGCGCTCGATGAAAAATGCTTTCATTACGGATGCTCTTGTCGGTAGGAACCCGCCGCACTGGCGGCGGGTCCGGTTGAAGTCAGGCTTGAGGCAGATAACGTGGCGCCACGGCCGACTGGCGAATCTGCCCCAGCAGGCCCTGCCGCGCGGTTTGCAGGGCATCCCAGCGTTCGCCTTCATGCAGCGGCGGGATGGTGACGACTTCGCGACGATCAAAACCGACCAGCGCAGCGTCAACCATGTCGCCGACTTCCATGATGTCGGTCAGCGTGTTGATGTCGATACCGGCGCGGTCCCAGATTTCCGTACGGGTGGCGGCGGGTAGTACGGCTTGCACGTACACGCCTTTCGGCGACAGCTCCAAGCTCAGGCCCTGGGAGAGAAACAGCACGAACGCTTTGGTCGCGCCATACACCGACATGCCGAACTCCGGCGCCAGGCCCACCACCGAACCGATGTTGATGATCGCGCCGTCCCCAGCCTTGGCCAGACGCGGGGCGATGGCGCTGGCCAGCCGCACCAGCGCGGTGGTGTTGAGGGCGACCAGTTGCGCCACGCTGTCAGTGCTTTGTTCGATGAACGTGCCGGACTGCGCGGCGCCGGCATTGTTGACGAGGATGCCGATGCGCGCGTCGTCGCGCAGGCGCGCTTCGACAGTCTGCAGATCGCTGAGTCGGGTCAGATCGGCTTGCAGCACTTCGACATTGACGTTGTATTCGGCACGCAGATTGGTGGCGAGGGCGTCCAGACGCGACTGGTCACGGGCGACCAGCACCAGATCGTGCCCGCGTTGGGCGAAACGTGCGGCGTAGACCGCGCCGATGCCGGTGGAGGCGCCAGTGATCAGAACAGTAGGGCGAGTAGTCATGGTGTCGGCTCTTTTTCAGTAGAAGAGTGATTGCGGGCTTTTAGGATGATGATCGAAATCTAAACTGTCAACGGTTTTGATTATGGCCAACATCTATGTATCATCGAGCCATGATTTTTCAGCGCTGGAGGTATCCAACATGCGCGTATCCAAAGCTCAGGCTCAGGCCAATCGCGAGCACATAGTCGAAACGGCTTCAGTGATGTTCCGCGAACGCGGTTATGACGGGGTTGGTGTGGCTGACCTGATGGCGGCGGCCGGTTTCACCCACGGCGGTTTTTACAAACACTTCGGCTCCAAGGCCGACCTGATGGCCGAAGCGTCGGCCAACAGCCTGGCGCAGTCACTGGCCAGCGCCGAGGCGATGAGCGTGCAGGACTTCATCGATGTGTACGTTTCACGCGACCATCGCGACGGCCGTTCCACTGGTTGCACCATGGCGGCACTGTGCGGCGATGCGGCGCGGCAGTCGGGGGATGTGAAGACAGCTTTCGCCGAGGGCATCGAGCGCTTATTGCAGATCCTGGGCGAGAAATACCCGACCGCGCCGCAAGGTGAGGGCAGAAGCAAAATGATCGACCTGCTGGCCCATGCGGTCGGCGCGATCATGCTGTCGCGGGCCTGCCCGGACGACTCGGCGCTGGCCGATGAAATCCTGGCGGTGTGTCACGCTTCGATGACTGAGTCGTTGCCCGTGATCGAGACTCAGGAAGAAACCATGCAGGACAGTTGAAGTGAGCAGCTTTAGCGGTGCAGGGCCTTGTCGAGTGCCGCCAGTAACACCTCTTCCTCGAAGGGTTTGCACAGGCACTCGAACGCCTGGTAATGCCCGGTTTCGGCCAGCGCCGCCTCGTCCCAGTGAGCAGACATGCAGATCACCGGAATCTGTCGCGGCAGCGCGCGCATGACGTCGATGCCGGACAGGCCGGGCATGCGCAGGTCCAGCAGCAGACAGGCGATCTCGGCGAAGTCGGCGTCGGCGAGAAACGCTTCGCCGCTGGCATACACCTGCGCGCGATAACCGACGGAACGCAGAAGATTCGACAGGCTTTTGCGCACGGATGCGTCGTCATCAACGATGCAGACGATGGTAGGTCGGGTGCCGTCGGCTGCCGTCGGGCACCCCGCCAGGCCGCTCACGACAGGCTCGATGGGCCAGGCGAAGGCGCAGCGCTGATCAGTCCGTAGAGTTCGACGAGGTTGACCAGCGAGCGGGTCTGCATCTTCGCCATGATGTGTTTACGGTGAACCTTGGCGGTCACCTCACTGGTGCCCAACTGGTTGGCGATCTGCTTGTTCGACAGACCGCCAACTATAAGCGGCAGCACCTCGCGCTCACGCGGCGTCAGTTGCGCTGCCAATTGCCGCACGTGCTGAACCCGTTGCCATTGATCGTACGCCGTCGCCGCGTGCTGACGAGTGTTGCGCAGAATGCCGAGCAGTTCATCGTCATTGAAGGGCTTGGTCAGAAACTCCACCGCGCCGGCCTTCATGGCCTGCACCGACATCGGAATGGTGCCGTGGCCGGTCATGAAGATCACCGGCCACGGCAAGCCGCGCTGGTTCAGTGCCGCCTGCAACTGCAAACCCGTGGCTTCCGGCAGGCTGACGTCGAGCAGCAGGCACGCCGGGCCATTGGCGATATCGGCGTCGAGCAATTCCTCGGCGGACTGGAAAATCCGGTGTTCGATGCCTTCGGCGCGCAACAAGCGGCTCAACGCGGTACGCACGCAGGCCTCATCGTCGACAATGAACACCGGCACCGATTGCGCATCGACCGGCGGCGGCTGCGCCACGATCGGCGCCGAGGCCAGTGGGTTGAACAGCGGCAGATTGGGTTCGCGGTCTTTCAATAATCGGTAACCTCGACGGGGAACCGTCTGGATGATTTCTTTTTCCCCGAGCAGTTTGCGCAGCGAGGAAATCTGCACTTGCAGATTGTTCTCTTCGACGACGATGTCCGGCCACACCTGATTGATCAGTTCGTCCTTGCTGACGATGCGCCCGTCGGCCTGCATCAGCACCGAGAGTATTTCGAACGCCCGCCCGCCCACGCGCAAGGGCCGGCCATCGAGAAAGGCTTCGCGCCGTTCCAGAGAAATCGTGGCTTGGCCGAGTCGGATCATGCAGGCCTCTGCGTTGCAGGTGAGAAGGACAGGGCGCGGGCGCCGGGTTATCAGGCGTACGCTAGGTGACGGCCTGGCATAAAGCAATTATCCCGAGGGATAAGTCGCGCGCTTTTATAGCCTCAAAAACCACGGTGCGAGGCTCTGGACGGCCATCTTGAGGCCGCAGACGGACATCAGCGCAGCGGCTGGCCCTCTGGCAAAAAAACGCTGCGTATACTTCGCCACCAGCCTGAATCCCATTTCCAGCGGTGAATGTGTATGCCCGGCCAGCCATCCTCATCTGCAATTTCCCGCGCGACCGATGCGCCGATGCTCGATGAAGCATGGCTGGACATCTGCCGGTTCAGCCTGCTGCGTCGCGACCATGAACTGACGTGGTTCACCCTCGAAGACAGCCGCTCGGGCCAGACATGGTTTGCCGTACGCGCGCCGATCCAGCGTCCGGCGCTGTGCCAGCGGCTGGAGCGCGACTTCCATGTGCAGCTGCCATCGCAATGGGCGATCAACCCGCTCGCGCTGATTCGTTCGGCGGACGGCCCGGTGCTGGTCTACCCACAGTGGGGCGCGCCGCTGGCGGGATTGCTCGACGCCGCCGGCCTGCCGCTCGGGCGCGTGCTGAACATCGCCGTCGCCGCCGCGAATGCGCTGGCCCACTCTCGGCAACCCGAGACAGCGCAAAACCCTGTGGGAGCGAGCCTGCTCGCGAAAGCGTCAATTCAGCCGACATCGCCCTTGACTGAC
>NZ_QETJ01000125.1:0-15126 GCF_003105095.1 Pseudomonas sp. NDM
CGGGGAGGGGAGAGGGTGAGGTTGGGGGTGGAGCGGTTTGGGGAGGGGGTGGAGATGCCGAGGCTGAGTGGCCCTGCGCGGTAGGATTAAAATCAATTATTTTTTTCGGTTTGACTGGGTGACTGTCATCTGAATATGCAAACAATGAATAGCCCACGATTGTACGGTGGGCCTGAAGCGATCTCGTCGCGTGATAGCAAAGTCCGGAACCAAGCACTATACCGGATTTATGATGTAAGCCGCTTCCGCTTCCGCTTCCGCTTTGGCGAAACGCCGCGTGTTGCGAAACATAAACAGCTCAGCTATGTTGCTGAGCGTTAGGGCATTTCGCCATCATGACGTACAGGACGCTAGGCATGAGCGCTGAAGAAAGCAACGTAATTTTAGATCTGCCTTCTGAAGAAAATGAAGACTTTTATAGCGATGATGATTTGTTTGAAATTTCATCTTGGGGGGCCGATTTAAGCTTTCGCGAACTTATAAGTCGCTACGATGACAATGAGCTGGTAAAACCCGAATTACAAAGAAACTATGTTTGGGATAAGTCGGAAGCGTCAAGGTTCATTGACTCCATTTTACTTGGACTCCCCGTTCCAAGTATCTTTTTAGCAAAGACTAACGATGAAAAACTCTTGATAATCGACGGCTATCAAAGGTTGATGACGGTAAGAGACTATGTGAAAGGTATCTTCACAAAAGATAGCTCGGTCTTCAAGCTTTCAAAAAGCGAAAAGATCCATGATCGATGGAAGGGTAAAGCTTTCTTAGAGCTACAGCCTGAAGAGCAGCGTAAGATCAGAAATACAACTATTCACGCCATTGTTTTCATGCAAAAGTCCCCAACGGACGGCGATACTAGTCTTTTTCAAGTGTTTGAGCGAATCAATTCTGGTGGTAGATCTTTGCTGCCGCAAGAGATACGTAATTGTGTTTATCAAGGTCCATTCAATTCTTTGCTTTTTGAGTTGAATAAAGATTTAATTTGGCGAAAGCTTTGGGGGCGAGAGGAAGCCGACTCTAGGATGCGAGACATGGAATGTATATTACGCTTCTTCGCTATCTCCGATTTGGCATCCCTGGATTCGAGCAGAGCTCCTTCTAGGATTTCGCTAAAAAAATATCTTAATCAATACATGGGAGTGCACAATCGCGACGATTGCTGTGATGAATTTCGCAATAGGTTTCTGTCGGCGACGCGCTACATACACGATCATATAGGCGACGAAGCCTTCCACAACCTATCACCTAGCAACCCCGATCGTGTGGTTCCTGCGTTTAGCGCGACCGTTTTCGATTCAGTAATGATCGCAGTTGATATCGGCCTACGACGTAATATTGCACGCAGGTATGGAGATGGTTTGTCTGCGCGACGTAAAAAAGCGCTACAGGACAAAAGCCTTCAAAACTTTCTTTCCTTTGAGACCATGCGTACTGAAACTATCCGTAATAGAGTCGGAATGATGTACGACGAGTTGTTTAAGGGAGCATCTCAATGAGAAATCAGGAGGTGTTGCAACAACTAGAATTATGCAGTCAAGAGCTCGAAGGGATCAGGCAGCTTTTGGTAGGAATGGGAGCAGGCGCCAACCCCACACCTTATATGCGCCGCTATGCGGTGATTAGGGCGTCGGGAGCGATTGAGGTAGGTTTTAAAAAGATAATTGCCGACAAGGTTGATGCGGAGTGCGCAATACAGGCAAGAAATTTTGTAAAAAAGAAAATTCGTGATAGTTCATTTAATCCGCGCCTAGGGCAAATTGAAAATATTCTTTCGGACTTTGATTTGAGGTGGCGTAAAAAATTTGAAGAATTAATAGGTTTAAGTGATAAGCCTAAATTTAATAGTGCATTGAACAAGTTAGTTAAAGCAAGAAATGAATTTGCTCACGGCGGCTCTCCAAATGTCGAAATTGACGATACGATCGAATGCTATCAAGGCGGGTGCGAAGTGCTGCGTATCCTTGATCAAGTCGTTCATCATGAGTTCGAAGAGGGTGAGGATGAGCCTGTGAATGAATTAGAATGAAATGTTTTTGGGTTTATGAGTTTAATAGTTCGCTTCACCGATGAAAAAGGGGACTGATTTATTTCCATAGATAAATCAATCCCTTTTGTTATCACTCAGCTATCGATTTCTGGTTTTAATCCTTTTCAGGACATTTGAAGTTCCAGGAATAAACTTTCATGTCTTTGACTTCTTCGCCGACAGTTCCTACACCTAAACAATCTCCGTTCTTGATGTAGTTGAAGCTGCAGAAACGGACGCCCTCCGTGCAAGACTCGATTTCAATGAAGCCTTTTCTTTGGATGACGTTTTCAACCCCGAACTCACCTGAGTAGGATGGATTCGGGTTCCAGCCATTTTTAATCAAGGCTTTTCGAGCTTTCGAAAATGGCATCCCCTCTTTGATAGGAGCGTCTGCTGCGCTAGAAAATAAACTGACGCAGCATAGAAGACTGATGGCTAATATTTTTAGTTTCATTTAACAGTACCGCCAAAGCCTTTATATATTTTTTCTACTTCGTCGTACTCAGTATAAGGTTGGCCGGAAGGCTTTCCATTGATTGGTCGATTTGCCAAACCCGGCCCCATAGGCAACGCTTCCCATTTTTTTGATGCTTTTCCAACTGCAGTTTTTAAGTCGCCACCGATCAGCGGTTCGATGGCACTCACGTTGCGAAGGAGTTCAACGGCAATCAAGTCCTGCGTTCCGGGGCTGAAGTCAGATAGCCCCATTGCTTTGATGGAGAGTTCCGACCATGTGGCTTTCGTGATTTGGTACCTTCCAGAAGCTGTAGTTGAACCACCATAACCTGGTCCTGGGTGAGTCGACTCATCACTGAATGTCCATTTCCCGGATTTCCAGCCGGCTGCCCAGCCATATCCGAATTTCGCGTGATAATTGCCACCCTCGACTTGTGCCAACGTATCGAGAAAGGCCTTCACATTTTTATTCTTTAAGAACTCTGCATTCTCGGCACGCCTCTTTTGTTGCTTTGCGTCTACGGATACAGCTTTAGGGCTGGAGTCTTTGACAGGCGTCACCGTTCTGGTGGCTACAGATGACATTTTTCGGCCATTTTTGCTAATGACTTCAGCCATGAGCAAAACTTCCGTTATTTTCTTTGACACTCTGCTGGTGGCTGTTTTGGAGAGTGGAAATAAAGAAGTTTATGCTTTTGGCCATGGAGCCTTGTACCCGGTAGTTTTCTTGAGTTTTACCTACATCCATTCTCAATCCTCCAAAAACAACTGGATTGTTTCGGCGAGGTGCGAGCTAATTACGTGCGTATACCCCATTGAATCGCTGACACCGTGCTCAATGCTGCCGTCAGCTCGCTGAATGGCGTAATCAAGATTAGCTAGCGGCTCCCCTGACTCGTCGTCAATAAGCCTGTACTTGTCACTAAAGTGCACCGGCATCGGCAGCAGACCACTGAAGGGCGCTGATACGACGGTGTCGCCGATAATGACCGTGCCGGATCCGCCGATAACCACGTTGCCGTGGCCACCGGTACTGCCTTGAGTAGCGGCATTCAGTCCATTGATAAAAACCGTCGAGCTGATTGCTCCGGTGATCGGGCTACCGCACGCGGACTTGTCCGTCATTCGAGCGGCGGCAAGGCCATCGAAATTCACATTGGGTGAACCGCTGACAATAGGGTTTGTGCCATGCCCAGGAAGCGGGCAACTGGTTGGATCTGTGACTCGCGCAGCGGGTTTGCCACTCATGAATAATTCCTTTTCAAAGTTTCAGTTTTCCTTGGCCTGAATGGAGTCGATAAGGGGGCGATGGATATCGGCTGCCGAAATAGTGCGATGGTGTCCAGCGTGTACGCGAGAAGAATGGGCATATCCTTGGAGGGGTGCATAAAGTTTTACTGTCCATGTAAATGTGCTGCGCGCAGCATGCCCGAGGCAGGCGATGCGCTCAATATCTACTTACAAATTATTAGTTGACTGTTTGGCGTCATAAAGACCGGACGAGCTAAGGTAATCCCTGGCAACGGGTGACGGATCGTTTTTAGAAATCGGAGCGCGATAGGACGTGTTGAACACCAACGTTTAAAAGGCACCTCCAGTCACGCTCCCAGGCTACATATCCTTGCGCCTTTGCCTACAGCTACGCCAGAATCCGCCGGCTTGTGCGCCTTGGGGGCGGGTTCTATTGTGGTGCGGTCGCTGACGAATCAGCGATCGGATTTGACCGTCCGCCCAATATCAAGGCGCGCCAGCGTTCTGCACGTATTCAGGCATTGTCTGAATTTCTGTAGCGGTGGCTGTGCGTGGGACACCTTCGGGTGTGCCGGATTCCTTGATGTCCGGTCGGTCAACCCGCGTACAGCTGCCACCCTGTTTGTTTGACCGCGAACGGTGGCGGCTCCAGTCATCAAGGAGCTTTACCATGATCAAACCAACACCCAACCCGCCCGAAACCGATACCACATCTCCCTACGAATCCCTCGATTCCAACAAACTCCACGAAGCCGCCGACCGCGCGCTCGATCATTACCTGTCGCCAAACAATCTCCTGCCTCCGCCGCGCAAGGCGCGTGGGATGTATGCGGTGACGGCGGATACCAAGAATGAAGAACTGCTGGCGGATGCGAGTGAAACGCTTGCTTCGGCGAAGACGATCGCTCAGGACATTTCCAGTTTGCTGCCAGCGCCGCAGCGGCGGGCGTTGTTGGGGGTTGCTCAACTGATCATGTTGGGGGAGCTGGCGGTTAACCGGGCGCTAGATAATTTGGAATTGCCGGGTTGATGTGGAGTAGGGCTGGCAGCGATGGCAGATGCGCTGTCTCTGCTGCCTGATAATCCGCTATCGCCAGCAGGCTGGCTCCCACAGGGTTCTGCGTTGGTCACGGAGATTGTGTTCGTCGTTGAAACCTGGGGGAGCGGGTCGGTTTAGTTTTACGTGATTATTGAGGCGCATCAGGACATTCACGGGTCCATCGCGTCACCGTCATGTCATTGAACTGCTCACCGATGGTATCGACGCGCAGGCAAGAGCCTTTCTTCGAGTAGTACAAGATGCAGCGCGAGCTATCAAACGAGCAGGTGTCCAGTTCGAAGTAGTTGCGTGTAGCCAGCTCCTTCTCCACGCCACTGTATTCATAACCGTCAGTGGTGTGCATCCGTGTTGGCTTCCATCCTTGTTTGACGAGCTTGGATTTGGCCGCAGCCAAACGCTCACCGACGACGATGCGGGCTGGCCCGTGAATGTCGCTTGGCGTCTGTGAGTCATCGGCAAACGCTGCGCTGATACCCATGCAGTAAAGTGCGGCAAGTACAAGGATCGAAGCTTCGATTTCACAGTTCCTTCAGCTGACTTGTAGCTCGACAAAACCAGTCATGACTACCGCGCACCCAAGCGGATCTGCCCGGTTGCCTTTAATTCACGAAGCTTTTCTTGCCATGCGGCGCGATCGGTCTTGGGAGTTATCGGATCGAAAGCGAGATACTGCCTGTCACACCACGCATCGATTTGGCCGAGCCAATAGGTTTGACCGGCGTGCCCCGTGTCGAGGCGTTTCAGCAAGTAGCCGAGTTGTTGCCACGTCGGAACCAGTCGGAAAATGGTGCTGCGCCGTTTCGACGTAAGCTCATGCCAGTCTTGATCAAGTTTGGCCGTCAATCTGATGTTCAATAAGGACCACGGTATTTTGTCCAGTTTCGCAATCACCACCCCAAACACTTTCTCCGAAGGATCATCAAGCGCCTCGAACAGCTCAGGCAGTTGATCATCGCGAAGCAGGCGTGTCGCGGCTTGTCGCACGGTCACATAGGTCGAGCGCAGCGCAGGTGTATGCCATCGCTCTGGCAACTCCACAGCCAGTTCTGCGGCGAGGCCAATCACGCCCAGCCAATGTTGTTTTACCGTGGGTAGAGGCTGGCTCAAGCGCTGTGTCAGGACTGCGCGCGCATCAACTTCGTTACGAGCCGCAGCCCAAAGCGCGAGATTGCGGACCGCCGGTGAAACATCCAACAAAGTTTCGCGCAGTACAGGTTTCGGATCGACGAGCAGCGGCAGCAGCGCATAAAGCACGCGTACGCGGATTTTGGCGCCGGGGTGAGACATGGCTTCAAGGAGCAACGGCAGACTCTGCGTCGCCGGCAGTGTCAGGCTCGCCGACACCGCCATCAACCGTACGGTCAACTCGCGATGAGCCAACGCGCTGCGTATCAGCGTTTCGGCAGTCTCGGGGGCTTCAAGCAACAGCGTAAACAGGTAGCGCGCGGCTTTGCCCTGGCGATTCAAAAAGTCGGCGTAGACCTCATCCCAGCAGTCCACCGATTGCAGCATTGCTCGGACCGCCGACAGTGTCTGGGCGTGGTCGACCCGGCGTTGCGCTGCCAATGCCATCAAGGGTTCTAGTGCGGATAACCATGCCTGGGTGTGAACTGGTGACAGGTAGTGCTTCAGGCCTTCCGCTGCCAAGTCGCGAACCTGAGGGACCCAATCGTTCAGACGTTCGATCAACACGGCTAATGCTTCGGGGGACGGTTGCCTGCACAGTTCTCGCACAGCGACTTCCCGGACGAAACCGTTGGAGTGATTGCTCACGTCTGCCCATGTGCCGGTGTTATTGAAGTGAGCGAGTATCTCCAGCGCCTCGTTGCGCCGATAGTTTTCATAATGGGAAAGCTGTCCTTGATTGCGTGCCAACCGAGCCAGCCAGTCTTGTGTCGTGTTCATGGGCACTCCTGTGCGTCCTTGCGGGTGCATATTGTTTGTGCAAAAGCAGCAGCCTACGCCACTTGCTCTTGCGGGCAAAATTCTCGAGTTGTGATGTGCGGGGGCGCCAGCGGGCTGATTGGTTGTTTGGGCTGGCGCTATCGCGAGCAGGCTCGCTCCCACTGGGGTTTGTGCTGATTACAAAGTCGTGGACTAGGCCGAGATCCCCACCTTTCTCTGCTCTCGGCATTGCGCTTGGCAAAGTTAGGGGCGGTCTAACAAGAAGCGAGGTGATCGACCATCACCCTGATGGGTGATGGGTTCGACGCATGACGCGGGTTTAGATATTCGGGGTGTAAGAGAAACCTTGCGAAGCTTCGGTATCGGAGAACGGTGTTACGCGAGTTTTCTTGTTGAACAGGCCGTTGACCACCGAGCCTGGGAACATTTCGATGGAGTTGTTGAACAGCTCGACATTGCGGTTGTAGATGGTGATGGCTGCGCCGACGTTCTCTTGTTGTTCGGCAATTTCACGCATCATGTTGTTCGCCGCTTCTGATGCTTTCAGGTCAGGGTAGGCCTCGAAAGCGATGCGCAAGCCACCCATCAGCTCCCGCGAGGCGGTTTCAACGGTCGCGAGGGCATTGCCGTTTGCGCCGGCGGGGAGGGCGTTGATCGCGCTGCGCAGGCCGGTGATTTTTTCCAGGAGACTGGCTTCATAAACCATAAAGTCTCCAAGTACCTTTTGAAGCTGGTCGAGGACTTTGGTCTTCTGGCGTTCGTAAACGAGAACGTCCGACCAGGCGCGTTGTACTCGGTTGTGGCCCCCGATGATCCCGTTGTAGATGCTGAAGCCCACTATGACGATGACTAAAGCGATAACAGCGACGAGGATGAGTGCAATGTCCATGCTTATTTCTCTTGGCGGTTTACAGGGGGGAGGGAGCTGAAGTTGTCATCGTGCAGCTCACTGAGTTCATGGCTCCATTGGAGCACAGACATCAGGCGCGGCAGTTCGATACCGGCGTCAATTTCTGCGTAAAACTCGTTGGGTGAAGTCAGCGAATATTCCGTACTGAACGTGAACAGGTCTTTGTTTGCAAAGCTGAGGCAGAGTTTTCCGTTGTCGGAGAACTCCAGGTTGGGACGATGGAGAATGTCGAATAGCTTCAGCAAGTGCAGCACTGTGGATGGCTTGATGAATTTTGCGCAGAGTATCTCGCTCTGGCCCGTCAACCGGAATGCTTTGTTGAAATCCAGAGAAGCCGTGTCCATGGGCCACGCATAGTCGTTCTCTGACTGATCATCAGATCTGACGGATATACCGGTCACCCATGGAAAGTCGATGACCAGGCTGTATCGGTCGTAGTGGTCGTACACCACGCGCGTCTCCGTTCTTTTGTTTCCATCTTTGTCGGTCACCGTGGTGTGCACCGTGCGTCTGTTGACGTAGTGCAACTGGCGGTACGTGTACGGGATTTTGCGCAGCGTGCCGGTGAATACGCCCTGAATCGATTCAACCAAACTGCGGCTGTAGTTGCCCCGGCTGTAATCACCAAATTGCGCATCCAGCCTGTTGAGGGTTCGGTCCGAATCTTCTTCCAGGCAGATCAAACCGTTGTGAAAGAAGGACGACAGTTGAGCAATTCTGCTGCTGAGCGAAGGCAAGCGACCGGATTTGGATTTCATCCATGCCAGACTCCAAACGACAATCACCAGGCCGAGCAAACTAGGCGCCATGGCGAAAAAGTCGGGATCAAGTTGCAGCCGGTAAAAAAAATAAACGACGCTGTAGGTGTTCTCAAACCAGTAGAGGGCCACAGTGCTTGCGATCAATAACAGGCCAGTACCGAAAAACCACCATGAGCGTGTTCGATCGAATTCGAGCGGGCCACTGTACGAGGCAAAGTCTTGGATCACGTTCAATAGGTCGGTCTTGGATTCGGCGCTTTCAACACTGGCCTCGCTCACAGCCAGCAACTTTTTTAATCTCGCGTTCTGCGATGTCTTGGGCATGTCAGGTATCCATTGGTTCAGGGATGCCTGGCGCGGGAGCAGCCGCCCGGATTGAGGATTTGGTGCTATTCATAATCTGTCAGAAATTTGAAAAAGGAGGGGACGATAGCATTGTCAGGGCAATGATGGCTTCTGGCCTGTCTCAGTATCTGGAAATGTTTCTTCTGGGAGGGGGCCGACCGAGGTGTCTTGTGTCGTACATCGACCTGGAAGACCTTAGCGATTATGGCTTTGCTGGGCTTCAGCGATGCTGGATTCAGAGCGATACGTTCAGGTCGGCGTGTCTCACGAATTTCCCCGAATCGGTTCCCTCTCCCTCGGGAGAGGGCTAGGGTGAGGGGCTTCCCGGCCGTGGCAACAGGGTCTCCAGTCTGGCCAACGGCGGCGCATCCTGGTTTCGGTCGAATACTTGAATTCCAACCTTGAGCAGTCGCCCATTCTCTGCGCTGGCGATCACCTGTTCGCAGCGCAACATAAGTCTTCCTTGATCACATTCAACAGCCTTCATCCCATTCGGCAATCGCCCCTCCAGCCGTAGTTCGGCCATCCGGCTCTGCGCGGCAATCAGCGCGATCGATCGATCCCGCAACAGCCCATTGCTCTGCGTCATCAACCCGGCCACGCGCACGGCGGCGGACATGGCGACGGCGATGATTGCCAGTGCCACCAGCACTTCAATCAGGGTGAATCCTTCCTCTCGCGTTCGCGCGCGCATACATGGCCCAAAAGCAAAACCCAGCCCTCGACGCTAACCCCCGTCCTTGACGGCTTGACGACGGAAACACCCGAGGATTTTCAACATCCCTGACATATCTTCTTGCAACACTGCGCGTCGAAATCAGGTCAAGCCAGGGAATGTCGAGATGGATATCGCACCTTTGAAAACGCTCAGTCAGTCGCCGCGCATGCCGCGTAGCCAGCAGGGTTTTACCTTGATCGAGATCATGGTGGTGGTGGTGATTCTGGGGATTCTCGCGGCGATGGTGGTGCCCAAGGTGCTCGACCGGCCGGATCAGGCGCGGGCGACGGCGGCGAAGCAGGATATTGGTGGGTTGATGCAGGCGTTGAAGTTGTATCGCCTCGATCACGGCACGTACCCGAGCATGAATCAGGGGCTGAAGGTGCTGGTCGAGCGGCCGGCGGATGCGAAGAACAGCAACTGGCGTTCGTACCTGGAGCGTTTGCCTAACGACCCGTGGGGCCGGCCTTATCAGTACCTCAACCCGGGCGCGAATGGTGAGGTCGATATCTTTTCCCTCGGCGCCGATGGCCAGCCTGACGGCGATGGCGTGAATGCCGATATCGGTTCCTGGCAGTTGTAAGGCCGGCCGTGAACACAGGTTCGCTCAAAGGGGCGAAGCAACGGGGCATGGCGATTATCAGCGCGTTGTTGATTGCGGCGGTGGTGGCGGTGATTGCGGCGGGGATGTTGACGCGTCAGAGCGCGGCGACCCGGGCGCTGGAGGCCGATCAGCAGCGGGTGCAGGGGCGTTGGGTGGCGCAGGGTGGTCTGGAGATCAGCCGGCAGTTGCTGTGGGATGCGCGCCTGCGTGATCCGTTGACCCGGCGTGATCAGCCTTGGGCGCAGCCGTTGCTGGCGGCGGGTTTTGCCGGGCGGCTGGAGGATGAACAGGGCAAGTTCAACCTGCGCAATCTGGTGGCCAACGAGCGAATCGATGCGGCGCAGGTGCAGGCGTTCGAGCGTTTGTGCGAGTTGATCGGTGTGAGTGCCGTTGTCAGTCAGCGCATCCGCGAGCGGGTGATTGCTGGTTATCCGCATCTGCTCAATGCGCAGATTGGCGCGACCGGCAAAGCGGGTTTCGACAGTGGCCGCGCCACTTCGCCCGATGCCGCGCACAAACCGCAACCGCCGAAGGTGCCGATGCTGCGCACACTTGATGATCTGCGCAGCGTCGAAGGCGTCACCGATGCACTGCTCGGTCAACTCGCGCCTTACGTGACGGTAATTCCGGCGACGACATGGATCAACGGCAACACCGCCACGGCGCATGTGCTGGCGGCGTATGTGCCGGGGCTTTCGCTGGAGCGGGCGACGGCGTTGATTGCCGAGCGTGACGCGGGGCGCTGGTTTATCAATCGCGGCGATTTTGTGAACCGCTTGCGCATGCCGCAGTTGGAAATGAGCAGCGTGAAAGTCGGCATCACCAGTGACTGGTTTCGTTTGCGCGGTGAGGCGCGGCGTGATCAGCGCCGGGTCAGCCTCGACGCTTTGCTGCACCGCAGTGAGGATCGGCTGCCGCAGGTGATCTGGTCGCGGGTGGGCGCATGAGCCAGTTGCGTGTTGCGTTGCCGCCGCTGGCGGAGCTGGAGTTGCACAGCGAAGTGAGCTGCGCCTGGCTGGATCGTCAGGGGCAGGTCAGTCGTGAGGAACGGCTCACCTTGAGTCAGTTGGGGCAACGGCCAAAGCAACCGCCGCTGCTGTGTTTTCTGCATCCGGCGGACAGCCTGCTCGCCAGCATTGATCTGCCGCCGCTGCCTGCGAACAAAACCGCGGCCGCTGTGCAGTGCGCGGCGCAGGCATTGATGCTCGGCGACAGCAACCATATGCATATCGGCCACAGCCCTCGCGATGCGAGCGGTCAGGTGCAAATCGCCTGGGTCTCGCAGCAGCACTTGCAGCGTCTGGCTGCGCTGCTCAAGCAGGCGGGTTTGAGTCTGCGCGGTTTGTATCCGGCGCCGTATAGCCTGCCGGTGCTACCGGGGGTTGTCGCTTGTGTGGCGGACGGGCATTTGCTCCGGCGCGAGAGTTTGAACAGTGCGCAGGTTGAGCCGTTGCTCGGTGACGAAGTTGATGAGGCATCGTTTGAAGCCGGATCAGCACAGCGCTGGATCGGTCCCTTGCCCGGTTGGGGTTTGCACGGTGGCCTGCAGCAAACCGGCGGCGAGCAACGCGGGTGGGGTCGTGCAGTCGGGTGTGTGGCTTTGGCGGTGGCAGTCTGGGTGGTCGGGCTGAATCTGTACGCCGCTCGCGAAGCGCGTCAGGGCCAGCAGTTGAAGGCGCAGATGAGTCAGCGGGTGAAGCAGGCGTTCCCGGAATTGCCGGTGATTCTCAACCCGTTGCAACAGGCGCGTCAGCAACTGGAGCAGCGGCAAAAAGGCGCGGTCGATGACCCGGCGCAGGATTTCAATCGGCTGGTGTTGCAGGCCGGCACGGGCATGCCGTTCATGGCCGGCAGTGTCGAGCGCCTGATTTACCGCGACGGCGTCTTGCAGCTGGCCTTGCTCAGCGATGCAAGCCGTGGCGGCAACGACAAGGACTGGCAAAGCACCTTGGCCCAGGCCGGCATCAGCGTCACTGCCGATGACCAAGGCTGGACGCTGCGCCCGACCGATGAATCCAGCGCAAACACCAACGAAGACGATGACAGCGGAGCAGACGATGAGTAGGGCGACGCTGGCGATTTACCGTGCGCGCTGGCAGCGCTTCAGCAGCCAGTTGCAGGCGCGTTGGCAGCCGTTGGCGCTGCGTGAAAAACGCATGGTCGCCGGCATGGCGCTGGTGCTTGTCGGTCTGCTGATCTGGCTGACGCTGGTCAAGCCGCCGTTGGCCAGGATCACTTTTTGGCAGAGCGAAACGCCCAAGTTGCGCGCGCAGACCGAAGCACTGGAAGTGCTGTTGCGCAGCGTCAATGTGCGTCCGCAAGGGCAAAGCGTTGGCGAGTCGCTGGAGCAAAGTCTGCAAGCGGCGGGGCTGGCCGGGCATTACCAATTACAAGCAGCAGACGGCGGGGCGTGGCAGTTGAATGTCGACGCCGCGCCGGCCGATGTGCTGCTGGACTGGCTGCTCAGCCAGCCGTCACAACTTTCTCTGCAGGTGGTCGAGGCGCAGTTGCAGCGCGCAAGTGAGGCCTCGACCGACGTCACCGCCGGCACATTGTCAGGCACCGTTCGCATGGATCAGGCGCAGGGCGCTAAGGAAGCTTCATGAAGGAGTCACGATGCAAACCGGCACGTCTGGCGCTGCCGTTGTTGCTGATGGCATTGAGCGCGTGCAATAGCACCCCGGCACCGCAGAATCAGCCACCGCTGTTGGTCGACAGTGAACTCGGCAGGCCGCTGGCCAACACCCAGCGCAGCGGCGATGCGGTGGCCGATCGCGAGCGCGCGCAGGCCCAGGCGAGGCCGGTGCCGAAGCAATTGCACAACATCAGTCAGCGCGGGCGCAGTAGCGGTGGCGCGCCGAGCAACTCGGTCGCGCGTAATCCGTTGGGCGAGCAACCGGTGACGCTGAATTTCGTCGAGGCAGATATTCAGGCGGTGGTGCGTGCGCTGTCGCGTGCCACCGGGCAGCAGTTTCTCGTCGATCCACGGGTCAAGGGCAATCTGACCCTGGTCTCGGAAGGTCAGGTGCCGGCCCGTCAGGCTTACGACATGCTGCTCGCGGCGTTGCGCATGCAAGGCTTCAGCGTGGTCGATGTCGGCGGCGTTGCGCAGGTGGTTCCCGAGGCCGACGCCAAACTGCTCGGCGGACCGATCTACAGCGCCGACAAACCGGCCGGCAACGGCATGCTCACGCGCACATTCCGCCTGCAATACGAGAACGCGGTAAACCTGATCCCGGTGCTGCGCCCGATCGTTTCGCCGAACAATCCGATCAATGCCTATCCGGGCAACAACACCGTGGTGATCACCGACTACGCCGAGAACCTCACCCGCGTCGCACAACTGATCGAGAGCATCGACACGCCAAGCGCGATCGACACCGATGTGGTGCAGATCCAGAACGGCATCGCTGCCGATATCGCACCGATGGTGGCTGACTTGCTCGACGCACCGGGTAACGATCCGACGCAGAAAATCGCGGTGATTGGCGACCCGCGCTCGAACACCATCATCATCCGCGCCGGCAGCCCCGAGCGCACCGAGCTGGCGCGCAACCTGATCTACAAACTCGACAACGCCCAGAGCAATCCGAGCAATCTGCATGTGGTTTATTTGCGCAACGCGCAAGCGGCGAAACTGGCGCAGGCCTTGCGCGGTTTGCTCACCGGCGAGAGTGACAGCGGCAGCAGCGACGCGGCGCGGTCGGTGCTCAGCGCAATGGGCAGCAGCACCGGCGGCAATGCCGGGCAGAACGGCCAGAGCAGCACGCCGAGCACGGGCACGACAACGTCGACTGGCAGCGGCGGAACTGGCGGCAGCTATGCGCAGGGCGGTGGCGGCGCGGCGAGCAATGGCGGTACGCAGAGTAGCGAACAGAACGTGGCTTTCAGCGCTGGTGGGGTGACGATTCAGGCGGATGCCACCACCAACACGCTGCTGATTTCCGCACCGGAGCCGCTGTATCGCAACTTGCGCGAGGTCATCGATTTGCTCGACCAGCGCCGTGCGCAAGTGGTGATCGAAAGCCTGATCGTTGAGGTTGGCGAGGACGATGCCAGTGAATTCGGTGTGCAATGGCAGACCGGCAATCTTGGCGGCAAAGGCGTGATCGGTGGCGCCAATCTCGGCGGCGCGGGTCTCAACACGGGTGCCAAGAACAGCATCGACGTACTGCCGCAGGGTTTGAATCTCGGCTATGTCAACGGCACGGTCGACATTCCCGGCATCGGCAAGATTCTCGACCTGAAAGTGCTGGCCCGGGCGTTGAAGAGCAAGGGCGGCACCAACGTGCTGTCAACGCCGAACCTGCTGACCCTGGACAACGAGGCAGCGAGCATATTTGTCGGCCAAACCATCCCGTTTGTCAGCGGCAGCTACGTCACCGGCGGCGGGGGCACCAGCAACAACCCGTTCCAGACCGTGACCCGCGAAGAGGTCGGCCTCAAGCTCAACGTACGCCCGCAGATTTCCGAGGGCGGCACGGTCAAGCTGGACATCTATCAGGAGGTCAGCAGCATCGATGAGCGCGCGTCCAACAGCGTGACCTCGGCGGGCATCGTCACCAACAAACGTGCGATCGACACCAGCATTCTGCTCGACGATGGGCAGATCATGGTTCTCGGCGGGTTGCTGCAGGACGGCTACAGCCAGAGCAATGACGCAGTGCCGTGGCTGTCGACGATTCCGGGACTCGGCGCGCTGTTTCGCAACGAACGCCGGGCCATCACCAAGACCAACCTGATGGTGTTCCTGCGCCCGTACATCATCCGCGACAGCGAAGCGGGGCGCAGCATCACCCTCAACCGCTACGACTTCATGCGCCGCGCCCAGGGCGGCTTGCAACCGGAACGCAGCTGGGCGATGCCGGACATGCAAGCGCCGCAATTGCCCGCGGCGGCCGAGGGCGTCCCACCTTCAGGTCCTCGCGCCACGATCAAAGCGGTTCCGATCGAAGCAGGCCCACGACTATGAGCCCAATGATGACTGTGGCGAGGGAGCTTGCTCCCGCTCGGGGGCGTAGCCGCCGCAAGTCCGCTGTGCTCGGTGTACCTGGAAAACACGGTTTGCCGGGTTTGGGTCTGCTGCG
>NZ_QETJ01000126.1:0-14822 GCF_003105095.1 Pseudomonas sp. NDM
CGAACCGCTATCGCGAGCAGGCTCACTCCTACATTTGATCCGGGAAACCTTGAATGAAGCGCCTGTTTTTGAGCAGCGCCCTGCTCTCCCTGCTGGCCGGTTGCGCCAGTACTGACACCATCGACCCGCACGGTTACGACCAGACCGGCGTCGCCTCCTATTACGGAGCCAGACACCACGGTAAACGCACCGCCAGCGGCGAGGCGTTCAACCAGCACTCCCTGACCGCCGCCCACCGCCAGTTGCCGTTCGGCACGCGGGTAAAGGTCACCAATCTGAAAAACGATGAATCGGTCGTGGTCCGCATCAATGACCGTGGCCCGCACACCCGTGGCCGATTGATCGATCTGTCACGCGAGGCTGCCGACGAGATCGGCATGCTGCGCAGCGGCACCGCGCGGGTTCGCGTGCAGGCCCTCGACTGATGGAGCGCCGACCATTTTCGCACTAGCTGATCTGCCGCTGATCAACGTCATCGAACTGTTCAGCGGCTTGTGTCTTTTGATCATCGGCGCCGAGTTGATGGTGCGGGCCGCCGTGCGCCTGGCCGAGCGGCTGCATGTGCGTCCGCTGATCATCGGCCTGACGATCGTCGCCCTCGGCAGCAGCGCGCCGCAGATGACCGTCAGCCTGCAAGCGGCGCTGACCCACAACCCCGACATCGCCGTCGGCAGCGTGGTCGGCAGCGGCATCTTCAACATTCTGGTGACCCTCGGCCTGTCGGCGCTGATCATCCCACTGCGCGTGTCGCGGCAACTGGTGCGCCTGGATATCCCGCTGATGATCGGCGCCAGCCTGCTGGTGTTCATCCTCGCCTGGAACAAAGACCTCGGACGCTTCGACGGCATTCTTTTGCTCGGCGCTCTGGCGCTATACCTCGGCTTGCTGTTCCGCCAGTCGCGACATTCGACCCGCCCCCATGGCGCACAGCCGCAGAAAACGCAGCAATCCTGGCTGATCAGTGTGCTGATGATTCTCGCTGGTCTGACCCTACTGGTTTTCGCCGGTCGATTGCTGCTCGGCGCCGCCGTGGCCGTGGCCACCGACCTTGGGCTGTCGGAACGGGTCATCGGCCTGACGGTCGTCGCGGTCGGCACTTCGCTGCCGGAACTGGCGACCTCGCTGATCGCCGCGTTGCGCGGGCAGCGCGACATTGCCGTGGGCAACGTGATCGGCGCCAATCTGTTCAACCTGCTCGGGGTGCTGGGGCTGACCGCGTTGCTCGCACCGGCGCCGCTTTCGGTTTCGCCCAACGCGCTGGATTTCGACTTGCCGGTGATGCTCGGCGTCGCCGCGCTGTGTCTGCCGGTGTTCTATTCCGGCTACCGCGTGACCCGGGCTGAAGGCTTGCTGCTGCTGGGTTTGTATCTTGTCTACGGGCTGCACGTGGTGTCGTTCACCACCGGCATGCCGCTGGCCGGCAAGCTCGAGCGCTTGATGCTGTTTTATGTCCTGCCGGCGCTGCTGACGTTTCTGGCGTTCACGTCGATCCGCGCCTGGCGTCGCCAACACCACAAGAGAGATGTGCCATGAGCGAGTCGAAGCAGTCCGGGGTTGAAATCCGTCGTCAGGTCATGGGCGATGCGTTCGTTGATCGCGCGCTGGGCAATGCCACTGAATTTACCCAGCCGTTGCAGGATTTCGTCAATGAACATGCGTGGGGCGGCGTGTGGAATCGCCAAGGCTTGTCGCTGAAAACCCGCAGCCTGATTACCCTTGCAGCGTTGACTGCATTGAAGTGCCCGCAGGAGTTGAAGGGCCACGTGCGCGGCGCGTTGAACAATGGCTGCACAGTGGAAGAGATTCGTGAGGCGTTGCTGCATTGTGCGGTGTACGCCGGCGTGCCAGCGGCGATCGATGCGTTTCGCGCGGCGCAGGAAGTGATTGATAGCTACCAGAAGCCGGAGTGATTCGGCGCGGCTGAAATAGCCATCGCGAGCAGGCTCACTCCTACAGGGGAACGCATTCCAAATGTAGGAGTGAGCCTGCTCGCGATGGGGCCATGAGCAACACCGCAAAATCCAGATCAGATCCACCCACCCCACTGCAACACGAAGATCCCGACATTGGTGGTGATCGCCGCCATCAACGTGGTCATCACGATAATCGCCGCTGCCAGCTCATGATTGCCCTGCGCCGCCCGGGCCATGACGAAACTCGCCGCCGCCGTCGGACTACCGAAGTAGAGAAACAGAATCCCCAACTCCGCGCCGCGAAAGCCCCACAACCAGGCTCCGAGGGTTGCCAGTATCGGCAGACCGACCATCTTCACCAGACTGGAGCTGAGCGCCATGTTGCCGCTCTTGCGCAGCGCCGCCAGTGACAGCGTGCCACCGATACAAATCAGCGCCAGCGGCAAAGTGGTCTGCGCCAGATACTGGCCGGAGGTTTCCAGCCAGCCCGGCAGGCCGATCTTGAAATAGGCAAACGGCGCGGCGGAAATCACGCTGATGATCAGTGGATTGCTGAACACGCTTTTACAGATACTCCATGGATCGGACTTGATCACCGGGCTGTACACCGCCAGCACAATGGTCGACAGCGTGTTGTAGAACAGGATCACCAGCGCAGCCAGAATCGCCCCGAGGGAAATACCATAATCGCCATACATGCTCGCGGCGAGCGCCAGACCGATCACGCCGTTGTTGCCGCGAAACGCGCCCTGGGTGTAAATGCCGCGATCTTCACGCGGACACTTGAAAATCGCCCAGCCCCAGGCCACGGCAAAGCTCACCAGGGTGGCCAGGGAAAAGTAAATGAGGAGCGAAGGTTGCAGCGCGGCGTGCAGGTCAGCGTGGAGGATGCCGAGAAACAGCAGTGCCGGCATCGTGACGTTGAACACCAGCGACGAGGCCGTGTGAATGAAGTTGTCGTTGATCCAGTCGATGCGCTTGAGCAGCACACCGAGAAACAGCATGGCAAACACCGGCGCGGTGATGTTCAGGGTTTCGAGAAAGATTGCCAGCATGCCGGAGAGCCTTGGGTGAGCGTCGATAGGGGGCTAATGATAAGCCACTTGCGGCGCTATGGCCTTAATCCAAAAGCCGAAAGCTGAAAGCTGAAAGGCAAAAGCCCCTCACCCTAACCCTCTCCCGGAGGGAGAGGGGACTGACCAAGATGTCTTGCGTCATACATCGACCTGAAAGACCGAGTCGACTATGGATTCGGTAAAGCCATTTCAGGTCGGTGTGCTTCGCGAATATTCCCGGGTCGGCCCCCTCTCCCTCCGGGAGAGGGCTGGGGTGAGGGGGCTTTTGATCTTCCCTGCAACGATCAGGTAATCGGCGCCGGGTTGAACAAGGTGATGTCGTTGTGCAGCTTGTGTTTCTCCGCCCAGGTCTGTTGCTTGCCACTGGCAACATCCAGGTAATAGTGAAACAGCTCCCAGCCGAGTTCTTCGATGGTCGCGCGCCCGGTAGCAATGCGCCCGGCATCGATGTCGATCAGGTCCGGCCAGCGTTGCGCCAGTTCGGTGCGGGTCGACACTTTGACCACCGGCGCCATGGCCAGCCCGTAAGGCGTGCCACGGCCAGTGGTGAACACGTGCAAATTCATCCCCGCCGCCAGTTGCAGCGTACCGCAGACAAAATCGCTGGCCGGCGTTGCGCAGAAAATCAGGCCCTTCTGCTTGAAACGCTCGCCCGGGCCGAGCACGCCATTGATCGCGCTGCTGCCGGACTTGACGATCGAGCCCAGCGACTTCTCGACAATGTTCGACAACCCGCCCTTCTTGTTGCCCGGCGTGGTGTTGGCGCTGCGATCAGCCTCGCCCTTGGCCAGGTAACGGTCGTACCAGTCCATCTCGCGCACCAGCTCTTCGGCGACGGTCTGCGTCTGCGCCCGTGAGGTCAGCAGGTAGATCGCATCGCGCACTTCGGTGACTTCGGAAAACATCACCGTCGCCCCCGCGCGCAACAGCAGGTCCGAGGCATAACCGAGCGCCGGGTTGGCGGTGATGCCGGAGAAGGCATCACTGCCGCCGCACTGCATGCCGAGAATCAGCTCGGAGGCCGGCACGGTTTCGCGGCGGCGCTGGTCGAGTTTCTTCAAACGGACTTCAGCCAGTTCCATGATCTGCTCGATCATTTCGGTGAAACCGTGACTGGAGTCCTGCAAGCGGTACAGCCACGGATCGCTGAGATCCACAGACGCATCGTCCTCATGCATCACCTGCCCGGCCTGCAATTTCTCGCAGCCCAGACTGATCACCAGCGCCTCGCCGCCCAGGTTCGGGTTGCGCGCCAGATTGCGTACGGTGCGAATCGGGATATAGGCGTCGGTGGCGGTGATCGCCACGCCGCAGCCGTAACTGTGAGTCAGCGCCACCACGTCATCGACGTGCGGGTACTTCGGCAGCAGCTCTTCCTTGATGCGCTTGACCGCGTGATCGAGCACGCCGGTGACGCACTGTACGGTCGTGGTAATCCCGAGAATGTTGCGCGTGCCGACGGTGCCGTCGGCGTTGCGATACCCCTCGAAGGTGAAGCCTTCCAGCGGTGCCTGCGCGGCCGGCACGTCGGTGGACAGCGGCAGACTGTCGAGCGGCGGCGCGGTCGGCATGCGCAGTTGATCTTCCTTGACCCAACTGCCACGACGGATCGGCTGCAATGCGTAGCCAATGATCTGCCCGTAACGAATCACCGGGCCGCCCTCGGGAATTTCCTCCAGGGTGACCTTGTGGCTCTGTGGCACGAAATCCACGGTGACCAGGCCATCGGCAAACTCGGTACCGGCCGGTACGCCCTGATCGTTGACCACCACTACAACGTTGTCCCGCTCGTGCAGGCGGATGTAGCGCGGCGAGTCGGAATGTTCAATCAACTGCATGACGCCGCTCCTCAGGAATGCGCTTGAGACAAATTGCCGGTGGCTTCATTACCGCCCTTCGCAGGCGGCTCTTTCAACACCACACGCTTGATCGGGCCGACGATCACCAGGTAGCTGAACACCGCGACCAGTGCGTTGGCGCCGACAAACACCAGCGCCCATTTGAACGAACCGGTGGAGCTGATGATGTAGCCAATCACGATCGGCGTGGTGATCGAAGCGATGTTGCCGAAGGTGTTGAACAGGCCACCGCTCAGACCGGCGATCTGTTTCGGCGAAGTGTCGGAGACCACCGCCCAGCCCAGTGCGCCAACGCCTTTGCCGAAGAATGCCAGGGCCATGAAGCCAACCACCATCCATTCCACTTCAACATAGTTGCACGCAACGATGCTGCTCGATACCAGCAGACCGGCGATGATCGGCGCCTTGCGGGCGAAGGTCAGCGAGTGGCCCTTGCGCAGCAGGTAATCGGAAATCACCCCGCCGAGCACGCCGCCGATAAAGCCGCAGATCGCCGGCAACGAAGCGATGAAACCGGCCTTGAGAATGGTCATGCCACGCTCTTGCACCAGATACACCGGGAACCAGGTCAGGAAGAAATAGGTGATGCCGTTGATGCAGTACTGGCCCAGATACACACCGAGCATCATGCGGTTGGTCAGCAGCTGACGGATGTAGTCCCATTTCGGACCGTCGGACTTCTTGCCCTTCTGATCCATGTCGACCATGCCGCCGTTGTCAGCGATGTGCTTGAACTCGGCCTCGTTGACGCGTGGGTGCTCACGCGGGCTGTAGATGACTTTCAGCCATACCAGCGAGAACACGATGCCGAGGATACCCATGACGATGAACACGTGCTCCCAGCCGAAGCTGTAGACGATCCAGCCCATCAGCGGCGCGAACAACACGGTGGCAAAGTACTGCGCCGAGTTGAAGATCGCCGAAGCGGTGCCGCGTTCAGCGGTCGGGAACCACGCGGCGACGATGCGCGCGTTGCCAGGGAACGATGGCGCTTCGGCCAGGCCCACGAGGAAGCGCAGCATGAACAGCGCAACCACTGCCGTGGACATGCCGAATTCACCGACGAAGCCTTGCAGCACGGTGAACAGCGACCAGGTGAAAATGCTCAGGGCATAGACTTTTTTCGAGCCGAAGCGATCGAGCAACCAGCCACCGGGAATTTGCCCGGCGACGTAGGCCCAACCGAATGCGGAGAAGATGTAGCCGAGGGTAACGGCGTCAATGCCCAGATCCTTTTGCAGGCTGGAACCGGCAATGGCGATCGTGGCACGGTCGGCGTAGTTGATCGTCGTCACCAGAAACAGCATGAGCAGGATCAAATAGCGGACGTGAGTCGGCTTGGAGGATTGCATGCAGATGTACTCCCACTGATTATTTTTATGCGCGGGTGAAGCTTCTTTGGTCTTGCATTTATTCCCTGTAGGAGCTGCCGAAGGCTGCGATCTTTTGATCTTCAGAAGCAAAGATCGTCCGATCGCGGCCCGAGCCTTCGGCAGCTCCTACAGGGGTATTGCGTGTATCAGGAGCCGATGTAACTGGTCTTCACGACCGTGTAGAACTCTTGCGCATAGCGGCCTTGCTCGCGGGAGCCGTAGGACGAGCCTTTACGCCCGCCGAACGGTACGTGGTAATCCACGCCGGCAGTCGGCAGGTTGACCATCACCATCCCGGCCTGGGAGTGGCGCTTGAAGTGGTTGGCGTACTTCAGCGAGGTGGTCGCGATGCCGGCCGACAGGCCGAATTCGGTGTCATTGGCCATCGCCAGCGCGGCGTCGTAATCGGCCACCCGCACAATGTTGGCGACCGGGCCGAAGATCTCTTCGCGGCTGATACGCATCGACGCTTCACTGTCGGCGAACAGCGTTGGTGCGAGGAAGTAGCCTTCGGTATCGCAGGTCACCACACCACCACCGCTGACCAGACGTGCACCTTCGGACTGGCCGATGTCGATGTACTTCATGTCCTGTTCAAGCTGCGCCTGGGAGACCACCGGACCGATGTCAGTGCCGGCTTTCAGCGCGTGACCGACCTTGATCGACTTCATGCGCTCGGCCATGGCCTCAACGAACTTGTCGTGAATGCCGGCGGTGACGATCAGACGGCTCGACGCCGTGCAACGCTGGCCGGTGGAGTAGAACGCGCTCTGCACCGACAGCTCGACCGCTTGCTTGAGGTCGGCGTCGTCGAGAATGATCTGCGGGTTCTTGC
This sequence comes from Pseudomonas sp. NDM, assembly GCF_003105095.1. Classification (NCBI taxonomy): domain Bacteria; kingdom Pseudomonadati; phylum Pseudomonadota; class Gammaproteobacteria; order Pseudomonadales; family Pseudomonadaceae; genus Pseudomonas; species Pseudomonas sp. NDM. The sequence continues at coordinate 7,057 of NZ_QETJ01000126.1, forward strand.
CACCCATTTCCAGCTGAACCTTGGCCTGACGCGAAACGCAGTTGACCGCGATCTGCCGGCCAACGCCTACCGAACCGGTGAAGCTGATGCCGTCGACTTTCGGGCTCTGCACCAAGGCATCGCCAACCACACGACCGCTGCCCATCACCAGGTTGAACACACCGGCCGGGAAGCCTGCGCGGGAGATGATTTCCGCCAGCGCCCAGGCGCAGCCCGGAACCAGATCGGCAGGCTTGAGCACGACGCAGTTGCCGTAGGCCAGCGCCGGGGCGATTTTCCACGCCGGGATGGCGATCGGGAAGTTCCACGGGGTGATCAGACCGACCACGCCCAGCGCTTCGCGAGTGACTTCAACGTTGACGCCCGGGCGTACCGACGGCACGTAGTCACCGGACAGACGCAGGCACTCACCGGCGAAGAATTTGAAAATGTTGCCGGCGCGGGTCACTTCACCGATCGCTTCCGGCAGGGTCTTGCCTTCTTCACGGGCCAGCAGCGTGCCGAGTTCTTCGCGACGGGCGAGGATTTCAGTGCCGACTTTATCCAGCGAATCGTGACGGGCCTGAATGCCCGAAGTGGAATACGCCGGGAACGCAGCGCGAGCGGCGTCGATGGCGGCGTTGACCTGAGTCAGATCAGCCTTGGCGTAGTCGCCGATGGTGTCGCTGAGTTCGGACGGATTGATGTTGGCCGAGTAATCGGCACCGGCGACCCATTCGCCGTTGATGTAATTGTCGTAGCGTTTTGCAGTTGTCACAGGGCAGCCCTCAACTCTAAAAGCCTTCACGCAAAAAGCCGCTGATTGCTCAGCGGCCTCGCTTTTCTCGTTTACTGCGCGCCTTGCTTGTCGATCAGCGCAGCGAGCATTTCGTACTCTTCGCCGGTCAGGTCGGTCAGCGGTGCCCGCACCGGGCCTGCGTCATAGCCGGCGATTTTTGCACCTGCCTTGACGATGCTCACGGCGTAACCGGCCTTGCGGTTGCGGATGTCCAGGTATGGCAGGAAGAAGTCGTCGATGATCTTGCCGACGGTGGCGTGATCTTCGCGAGCGATCGCGTGGTAGAAGTCCATCGCGGTTTTCGGGATGAAGTTGAACACCGCCGAGGAGTACACCGGCACGCCCAGCGCCTTGTAGGCAGCGGCGTAGACTTCGGCGGTCGGCAGGCCACCCAGGTAGCTGAAACGATCACCGAGGCGGCGACGGATCGACACCATCAACTCGATATCGCCCAGGCCATCCTTGTAACCGATCAGGTTCGGGCAGCGCTCGGCCAGACGTTCCAGCAGCGGTGCGGTGAGGCGGCAAACGTTGCGGTTGTAGACGACCACGCCGATCTTCACCGATTTGCACACGGCTTCAACGTGAGCGGCAACACCGTCCTGGCTCGCTTCGGTCAGGTAGTGCGGCAGCAGCAACAGGCCTTTGGCACCCAGACGCTCGGCTTCCTGAGCGTATTCGATGGCCTGACGGGTAGAACCACCGACGCCGGCGAGGATTGGCACGCTGGTGGCGCAGGTGTCAACGGCAGTCTTGATGATTTCCGAGTATTCGCTGGCGGCCAGGGAGAAGAACTCACCGGTGCCGCCGGCAGCGAACAGAGCTGAAGCGCCATACGGAGCCAGCCATTCCAGGCGTTTAATGTAGCCCGCGCGGTGGAAATCGCCCTGCGCGTTGAAATCGGTCACCGGGAAAGACAGCAGGCCGGCAGAGAGGATGGACTTCAGTTCTTGTGGATTCATTATTCGAACACCCTGGTAGCAACGTTTTATTGTGAGTGGACCGTTCAGCCTTCGCCGAAGTTGTAGGTCATCGTACAACTTAAAAAATAACCGTCAACTGCATTTCATCGTTGGCAGCGCTTTTTTGTCCGACAAAATCGCTTTTTGCGCTTGCTGAAATCGCTGGAAGGCCTGTCCTTGAAGCCTTCGCTCGCGGAAATATCTGGTCTGGATTCGTTTAATTCCTGAGGGACCAGCGGCTCGTAAAGTACGTCGACTGCCACGAAGGATCGTGGCGGACCACTCAAAGGAAGCCTTTATGTCGATGCATTTTGCCGCCCCCACCCTCCCCCACGCCGCCCCTGCGCAGGATGACTGCGTCACCGTTCAACTCTCGCAACTGCCGGACATCCTCACCGTGCAGGTGCCGGATTCCAGCGATTTCGCAGCGAACTGGAGCGTTTACGCGATCCTCGGCAGCGACGCCGAGGATCCTGAATGGGAAGGCGATGAGGTGGACACTGGCGCCTGGGACGACGCCGAGGATGAAATGGAAAAGCTGTTCGACATCGAGGTGCAACTGCCGAAAGAGGCGCTGCAACCGTATCTGAACCGCGAGGTGGAGCTGAGGTACAAATTTCGGGATGAGTCGAGTATGGAGCCGTATTCGCAGGCGTTGAGGTTGCGGGTTGAGGCGTGAGGGATTGGGTTTTTGAGGAATGACCGTTGGTCGGGACTGGTATTTCTTACAGGTGCGGCCACGTATCCGTCAGTTCTTAAATGGTTGCGCACGGATGCTGTTGGGCGTCCGTGCCTTAACTATTCATTCCTGACCAAAAGGATCTTGAAGATGACAGCTAAAACAAGCTCGTTTCCCGCCCCTAAATTTTCACAAGCGGTAAACGGCGTACTCAAGCTCAGCGAAATCAAGGAGTCAACCGAAGCCGTGGTCCCGGCATATACAGGGTCGGAGGTCAGAGACTCCATCAGGCTTTTCCTCAGGACCACTCACGGGGGTGAGCACACCTACATCCTCGAAGTCTTAGGGATCCCTGGTGAGGCCCCCTTTCTATTCAAAATCCCGAAGGACCATCTTGCTCTACGTGCAGTAGCAGGCGACCGTGCGTTTCTGAAGTATGAGGTCACCAGACAGAGCGGCAATGTTGGTTCTTCGGCTGAAATAGACGTCGGTCTGGAACCTTAACTCGCAACCTTATCCCTGCGCCTGCGCCTCTTCATGGGCCTGGCGCAGCCTTTCGCGGCTGTTGGTCAGGTGCAGACGCATCGCCGCACGCGCGGCATCGGAGTCCTGACGGGCAATCGCGTCGTAGATTTCCTCGTGCTCGCGGCTCAGGCGGCTCATGTAATGCTGTTGATCATCGTGGGCCAGGCGCGCCGAGTTCAGCCGCGTACGCGGAATGATGCTGGTGCCCAGGTGGGTCATGATGTCGGTGAAGTAGCGGTTGCCAGTGGACAGGGCGATTTCCAGGTGGAAAGCGAAGTCCGAAGACACCGCATCGCTGGCATGCGAGGCGCTTTCGTTCAGGGCGTCGAGGGCGGCGCGCATGGTTGCCAGTTGCTCGGCACTGCGACGTTGCGCGGCGAGGCCGGCGGATTCGACTTCGAGGCTGATACGCAATTCGAGAATCGCCAGGACGTCACGCAGAGTGACGACAGTGGCCGGGTCGATGCGGAAACCGCTCGGGCTCGGTGTGTCGAGAACAAAGGTGCCGATGCCGTGGCGGGTTTCCACCTGACCGGCAGCCTGCAAACGGGAAATCGCTTCGCGCACCACAGTGCGGCTGACACCATGGGCTTCCATGATCGCCGACTCGGTGGGCAACTTGTCGCCACGCTTGAGCAGGCCATCGCGGATCTGCTCGCTCAACACCGTCACCAGTTCCTGGGCGAGGCTGCGGCGCTTGCGGGGGAGGCGCGGGGTGTCGATCAGCTTTTCCATGATTTGTATCTTGTCTCGAAAGTTCGGCTTGCGGCCATCATAGCTCAAGCGAGTTGTACGATCACCGCCCAGATCACATACCCTTTGTAGGAGTGAGCCTGCTCGCGATAGCGTTCTATCAGCCACATCCATGTTGAATTTATCGACGCTATCGCGAGCAGGCTCACTCCTACAGGGGTTGTGTGGGCGTCAGGCAGTCACGGGTTGCTCCACCAGACGCCCGCTGTCGATCCGCACATGCCGTGGATGGAATCGTTTCAAACTGCTTCGATGGCCGACGCTGACAATGCTCAACCCCGGAATCTCATCGATCAACGCCTGATAAAGCGTCGCCTCGTCCTCTTCATCCATCGCCGAAGTGGCTTCGTCCATGTACAGCCATTGCGGTGCATAGAGAAGTGCGCGGGCGAAGGCCAGGCGTTGCTGCTCGCCCGGCGAGAGCATGCGCTGCCAGTGATTGGCCTCATCCAGACGTCCAACCAGGTGCGGCAGACGGCAGGTTTCCAGTACTTGTGCATAACGCTCTGGCGCGTAGGTGTCGCCCGGTTGTGGATAACTCAGTGCCTCACGCAATGTACCGATGGGCAGATAAGGTTTCTGTGGCAGGAACAGGTAGCGCGCCGCCGGCAAACGAATATTGCCGTGGCCCGCCGGCCACAAATGCCCCATCGCCCGCAGCAGAGTGGACTTGCCGCTGCCGGAACGGCCGCTGAGCATCACTCGCTCACCCGCCTCCACGGTCAAATCGGCGTTGGTCAGCAGGTGACGACCGTCGGCCAGATCCAGGCCGAGGCGGTGCACCTGCAATTCGCTGCCCTGATTCTGCACATCGATGGCGGGCACGCGCTCCTCGTTGTTGCTCATGGCATTGCGGAAACTCAGCAGACGATCGCAAGTGGCCCGCCACTCGGCCAGATCCTGGTAAGCGCTGATGAACCAACTGAAGTTCTCCTGCACATTGCCGAACGCCGAGTTGATTTGCATCAGCTCACCCAGCTCGATCTTGCCGCTGAAATACCGCGGCGCTGCAACGATGAACGGAAAAATGATTGCGATCTGGCCATAGCCCGAAGTGAAAAACGTCAGGCGCTTGGACACGCGCATGATGTCCCAGAAGTTATGCCAGACCAGTCCGAAGCGATTGCTCAAACGACGGTTTTCATTCGGCTCGCCGTTGTACAACGCGATGCTTTCAGCGTTTTCGCGTACCCGAACCATCGAAAAACGCAGGTCGGCTTCAAAGCGCTGCTGGTTGTTGTTCAAACCGATCAGACGTCTACCAATCAAGTGCGTCAGCCAACTGCCGACCGCCGCATAGACCAGTGCACACCAGAACATATAGCCGGGAATAGTGAAACCGAACACCTCGATGCTCCCGGACACACCCCACAGGATGATCGAAAACGACACCAGACTGACGACCGTACGGATCAAGCCCAAGCCCAGCGCCAGCGTGTTCGCGGTGAATTTATTAAGGTCTTCGGAAATTCGCTGATCGGGGTTATCGGTGTAACCACCCTGCTCCAGCTGATAGTAATTCTTGTGTTCAAGCCAACGGGTGAAGTGCTTTTCGGTCAGCCATGCCCGCCAGCGAATGGTCAGCATCTGCGTCAGATATTGGCGATAAACCGCAGCGAGAATCGCCACAGCCGCAATACCGCAGAAGTACAGGATCAACTGCCAGAACGCCGCCTCGTCCTTTTTCTGCAGGGCGTTGTAGAAATCCTTGTACCAACTGTTCAGCCACACCGCGATCCATACGCTGAACAACGTCAGCGCGATCACGGCAATCAGCAATGTCCAGGCCTTGCCCTTCTCTTCGCTGCGCCAGTACGGCGTGGTCATCGCCCAGACTTTGCGAAAAAACTGCCCGCGCACAGCATCGTTGACCGCGGAATATTCAGCGTTCTGATTCATGGATAAGGCTCGATAGAAAAAACAACAGACACGCGCCGATCATAGATGATCGGCGCGATTTATCGCGAGGGCAGGCGATAGTCGTTCAGCGCAGGTTCAGCGACGCACCGGACGCTTCTGCAGTTTGCGCTGCAGGGTGCGGCGGTGCATGCCCAGCGCTCGCGCCGTGGCGGAGATGTTGCCTTCGTGCTCGGTGAGCACGCGCTGGATGTGCTCCCATTGCAGACGGTCGACCGACATCGGGTTTTCCGGCACCAGACTGTCGAGGTCGGCGTGCTCGGACAGCAGCGCGGCCAGTACGTCGTCGGCATCGGCGGGTTTGCACAGATAGTTGCAGGCGCCGCGCTTGATCGCCTCGACCGCGGTGGCAATGCTCGAATAACCGGTGAGGATCACCACGCGCATTTCCGGGTCCAGCTCCAGTAGCTTGGGCAGCAACACCAGGCCGGAATCGCCGTCCATTTTCAGGTCCAGCGCGGCGTAATCAGGCAGATCGGCCTGGGCGATGGTCAGGCCTTCTTCAGCGGAACCGGCGGTGCTGACGCGAAAGCCACGGCGGGCCATGGCACGGGCCATGACGCGGGTGAAGGTCGCGTCGTCGTCGACCAGCAGCAGATGCGGCAGTTCTTCGCCTTCGACTTGGATTTCGTCACTCATGTTGGTCTCCTCGGGCGCCGTGGGGCAGGCGCAGCTCGGTGAGCGTGCCGCCTTCCTCATGACTATAGAGTTTCACTGAGCCGCCGGCGCGTGTCACGCTGGCCTTGCTCAAAAACAGGCCCAGGCCGAAACCTTTGCCCTTGGTGGTAAAAAACGGTTTGCCGATCTGCTCGGCGATGGCCAGCGGCACACCGGCGCCGTGGTCGCGAATGCTGATGGTCAACGTTTCCGCATCCCAATCCAGCGTCACCTGGAGATTTTCCGGGCAGGCGTCAGCAGCGTTGTTCAGCAAATTAAGCAGCGCCTGAGTCAGATCCGGCGGCGGCGCCATGCGCGGCACCGTGCCCTGGCCGAGACGCTGGAAGCGATAACTGGCCTCCGGGCGCATCAGGTGCCAGCGGTTCAGCGCTTCGTCGAGCCAATCGGTGACGTCCTGCATCTCCACCGCCAGACGCCGGTTGGCCTCAGCGGCGCGGACCAGTTGCTGCAAGGTTTCCTTGCACAGCTTGACCTGATCCTGCAGCACTTTCAGATCGTCCTGCAGCAGTGCATCGGGGTGATCCTGCTGCATTTCCTTGAGCAACACGCTCATGGTCGCCAGCGGCGTACCCAGCTCATGCGCCGCACCGGCAGCCTGGGTCGCAACGGCCAGCAACTGCTGATCGCGCAGACCCTCTTCGCGACGAATCGCGCGCAACTCTTCCTGCCGGCGCAGCTCTTCAGCCATGCGCGCGGCGAAGAATGTGATAACCGCAGCGGCGAGGGCGAAGCTCAGCCACATGCCGTAGATCTGCAGATTCTCACGGGCGACCGGCAAGGTTTCCAGCGGGTAGAAACGCGTCAGCATCACCGTGTACAGCGCCAGTGCGATGCCGGACAGAATCACCGAATAACGCCACGGCAACGTCACCGCCGCGATGGTCAGCGGCACCAGATAATAGGAAACGAACGGGTTGGTCGAGCCGCCGGAGAAATACAGCAGCGCACTGTGAATCACCAGATCGCAGGCCAATTGCAGCGCGTATTCAAGCTCGGTCACTGGCCACGAGGTACGCAAACGCACCGCCGTAAACACGCAGAGCAGAATCGAACAGCCAAGGGTCATCGCCAGCTGCACCCACGGCAATGGCAACAATTGCAGCCAGTAGGCCAGGCCCACGGACCCGGCCTGCGCGGCGAGCACCAGGGTGCGGATGAAAGTCAGCCGCCAGAGGTTCTGGCGAGTGGCGGAAGTCAGTTGTACGGGGGCGAGCATGAGCTCTCCTGATGAGCGCTCCAGGCGGATCGCACGGAGTATAACCAAGGCGCGGGGTTCAGAGGCGAAAGTGCGGCAAACGACCACATGGCGCTGCCCGTAAATTCAAACGAGGCGATTTTTTGTTGCGGCATATCACCTGTGGCGAGGGAGCTTGCTCCCGCTGGCCTGCGAAGCAGGCCCGAACCCGGCTACCATGATCTTTCTGAAACAGCGCTGCTGCTGATTTTACGACTGCTGCGCAGCCGAGCGGGAGCA
>NZ_QETJ01000127.1:0-14687 GCF_003105095.1 Pseudomonas sp. NDM
CTTTGCTTCAAGGACAAGATCAAAAGATCGCAGCCTTCGGCAGCTCCTACAAGGACCGTATGTGAGTACCCCGCGCAACACCCACCTGATCGTAACCGCCCGGCTGATCTCCGATTTCGGCGCCTTCCTCAACATGGTCGCGCTGGCCACTTACGTTTATCTGCTGAGCAACAGCGCCATGAGTGTCGGCATCTTCCTCGCCAGCCGCGTCAGTGGCGGGATTTTTGCCAGTCTGATCGGCACACGCTTCTACCGGCGCTGGCAGGGCCGCGCGCCGCTGATTGCTTTCGATCTGTTGCGCGCTGCACTGCTGGGGCTGCTGTTGGTCACACCGGCGAATCAGCAGGCATGGCTGTTGCCAGTCATCGCCTTCGGCCTTGGCCTGGGCAATTCAATGTTCGCCATCGGCCTCAACAGCCAGTTGCCGCGCTTGATCGACCCGGCGCACCTGCTCAAGGCCAACGCCTGGATCACCTCGGCGTCCTCAGCAGCCATGGTCGGCGGCAGTCTGGTGTCGGGGTTGCTGGTGGCCGCTTTCGGTTTTGAAACGGTCTTCGCCCTCAATGCGCTGACCTATTTGCTCGCGGCGCTGCTGATCGTGCCCCTGCGTTTCGAGAAGGCAGATATCAGCGAACAGCCGGAACGCGGTGAATGGTTTGCGCTTCGGCAGGGCCTGCGTTCGGCGCCTGTGGTCGCGGCCATGCTCGCGTTGACCATGGCCGACACCTTGGGCAGCGCCGCGCACAACGTCGGCTTCCCGATCATTGCGAAACTGCTCACCCCGGACGCGGCCAGCACGACGTTGGGCCTGGCGCTGGCGGTATGGGCCAGCGGCAAACTGCTCGGCGCGCGCATCGCCAGTCGTCTGAAGGGCTCGGAGAATCGCCATCTCGAACGCAGGTTTTTCTGCGGCGTGGCGCTGATGTCCTGCGGCTTCATTCTGATGTTCCAGCAACACAGTCTCTTGGGACTGCTGCTGTTCGCTTTGCCGGCGGGACTGGGCGATGGCGTTTCCGAAGTGAGCCTGCTGTCACGGCTGCAACGGGAACCTGCGGCTTTGCGCCTGCCGATTTTCAGTGTGCTGACCTTGCTGCAGATGACCGGTTTCGGCATCGGCATGCTGGTTGCCGCACCGTTCTATGGGTGGTGGACGCCGGGGGCCGTGGTCATGCTGTTCCACGGCATTCCCCTCGGCACCCTGTGCGTGGTGACGCTGTTGCGGATCAGGCGCGAGCGGGTTGCGCGCAGCAGCCCGACGCCAGTTCCTTGAGGATCGGGCAATCCGGGCGGTGATCACCGCTGCAGTGCTCGACCAGATCCTGCAGGGTGTCGCGCAACTCGCCGAGCTCGCGGATCTTCTGGTTCAGCTCGTCGATGTGCTGGCGCGCCAGTGCCTTCACATCGGCGCTCGCGCGCTGGCGATCCTGCCAGAGGGTCAGCAGCTTGCCGACCTCCTCCAGGGAAAAGCCCAGATCCCGCGAGCGCTTGATGAACGCCAGCGTGTGCAGGTCATCGCTGCCGTATACGCGGTAACCGCTGTCGGTGCGATTGGCCGCCTTGAGCAGGCCGATCGACTCGTAATAGCGAATCATTTTTGCACTCAGGCCACTCTGCCGGGCCGCTTGGCCGATGTTCATCGGTGTTCCTCCAGGTCCTTGGGTTTCCAGGTTTTCAACAGTAGCGCATTGCTCACCACACTGACGCTGGACAGCGCCATCGCTGCACCCGCCAGCACCGGATTGAGGAAGCCGAACACCGCCAGCGGAATGCCGATCAGGTTGTAGACAAAGGCCCAGAACAGGTTCTGACGAATCTTCGCGTAGGTCTTGCGGCTGATCTCCAGTGCCGCGGGCACCAGTCGCGGATCGCCGCGCATCAGGGTGATGCCGGCCGCATGCATGGCGACGTCGGTGCCGCCGCCCATGGCGATGCCGATGTCTGCGGCGGCGAGCGCCGGGGCGTCGTTGATGCCGTCGCCGACCATGGCGACCACACCGGTTTTCTTCAGCTCGGCGACGGTCGCGGCCTTGTCCGCCGGCAGCACTTCGGCGTGAACATTGCGGATGCCCAGCGCTTCGGCCACCACCCGTGCGCTACCACGGTTGTCGCCGGTCAGCAGATGGCTGTGGATATCTCGGGCGGCGAGTTGTTGCACCGCTTGCAGGGCGCCGGGTTTCAGCGTGTCACCGAAGGCGAACAGACCGAGGACGCGTGGTTCAGGACTTTGCTCGATCAACCACGACAATGTGCGGCCTTCACTTTCCCAAGCCTCGGCGGATGCGCTCAATTCACCGGCACTCAAAGCGCTTTCATCGAGCATCCGCCGATTACCCAGCGCCAAGCGCCGGCCATCCAGCGTGCCGGCAATGCCGCGTCCGGTCAGCGACTGGCTGTCGCTGACATCGGGCACGTTCAAGCCGCGTTCGGCGGCGGCATCCAGCACCGCTTTGGCCAAGGGGTGCTCGCTGCCGCGCTGCAACGCGCCGGCCAGTCTCAGCAGGTTGTTTTCGTCTCCATCGATCGCATTGAAGTGGGCGATCTGCGGTGTCCCCGAGGTCAGCGTGCCGGTCTTGTCGAACACCACAGTGCTGACTTCATGGGCGCGCTCCAGCGCTTCGGCGTCCTTGATCAGAATGCCGTGGCGCGCGGCGACGCCGGTGCCGGCCATGATCGCCGTCGGGGTGGCGAGGCCGAGGGCGCACGGGCAGGCGATCACCAGCACGGCGACGGCATTGATCAATGCGGTTTCCAGCGGCGCGCCATACAGCCACCAGCCGATCACCGTGGCCAGGGCGATCAGCAACACGGTCGGCACGAAAATCCGGCTGACCTTGTCCACCAGTTTCTGGATCGGCGCTTTCGCCGCTTGTGCGTCTTCGACCAGACGAATGATCCGCGCCAGCACGGTTTCCGCGCCAAGCGCCTGGGTGCGCACCAGCAAACGACCCTCGCCATTGATCGCGCCGCCAGTGACCTTGTCGCCCGGCTGTTTCGGCACCGGCAGGCTTTCGCCGCTGATCAGCGCTTCGTCGGCGTGGCTCTGGCCGTCGACGACTTCGCCATCCACCGGGAAGCGTTCGCCGGGTTTGACCAGCACCAGATCGTCGAGGCGCAGGGCGCTGATGGCAACGTCCTGCTCACGGCCATTGACCACTTGAATCGCCCGCTCCGGCCGCAGTGCTTCAAGAGCGCGAATGGCGCTGGCGGTCTGGCGTTTGGCGCGGCTCTCGAGGTATTTGCCGAGCAGCACCAGGGCGATGACCACGGCCGAGGCTTCGAAGTACAGATGCGGCATGCGTCCGGCGGCCGTCGCCCATTCATACACGCTCAGCCCATAACCGGCGCTGGTACCGAGGGCGACGAGCAGATCCATATTGCCGGCACCGGCGCGCACGGCTTTCCACGCCGCGACATAAAAGCGTGCGCCGAAGACGAATTGCACGGGTGTGGCGAGGGCGAATTGCGCCCAGGCCGGAAGCATCCAGTGAATGCCGAACGGCTGCAGCAACATCGGCAACACCAGCGGCAGCGCGAGGGCGATCGCACAGATCAGTGCCCAGCGCTCGCGGTGCAGGCGTTTTTGCTGGTCGTCGGATCGCGGCCCTTCGGCTTGCCAGACGCTGGCCGAATAACCGGCCCTGCTCACCGCATCGAGCAGGGGCTGCGCATCGACCTGACCGAGCAGTTCGATATGCGCACGTTCGTTGGCCAGATTGACGCTGACACTGTTCACGCCGGGGACTTTGCTCAGGGCACGCTCGACGCGACCGACGCAGGACGCGCAGGTCATGCCGTCGATGCTTAGCTCAAGGGTTTGCCGGGGCACGCTGTAACCGGCGCGCTCCACGGCTTGCATCAGCGCCGGCAGGCTGTCGCCGGGCGCCTGCACTCGAGCCTGCTCGGTGGCGAGGTTGACGCTGACGGCGCTGGCGCCGCTGACTTTGCGCAGAGCCCGCTCGACACGCCCGGCGCAACTGGCGCAGGTCATGCCGGCAATCGGCAGATCGAAAGTGGTGGATTCGGACATCGGTCGCGCTCCCTGTAGTGGATGCCTACAGGATCAACCTTGCCATGCGGGCAAGGTCAAGCACCATTATTCACCCCACTGCAAAACGAACTGTGGGAGCGAGCCTGCTCGCGAAAGCGCCGGTTCAGTCAACATGATTGCTGAATGATGCACCGCTTTCGCGAGCAGGCTCGCTCCCACAGGTCGGGTATTGGCTCAGTAACCCAGGCCAGCCGGCTTCAGGTACACGCCTTCAGCATTCATCGCCAGGCGGAACTTCAGCACATCCCCGGCATGCAGCACGACCTCCTGCGAACCCGGCGCCAGCATGCCGGGATTGCAACCCGGTGCCTGCCCCGGCAGCAGTTTCAAGCGCAGCGAAACCTTGCCCGGCGGCAGGTTGAAAGAAGTGCTCTGCTCCTGAAACAGTCGCGCCGAGAGCTGGTCCTGGATGTACACGCCGATCTCGCACGAGGTCGCGACTTCGAGGCGCTCGCGGGAAATGATCAGTACCGCGTAATCCTCGCCGGCGGCTTGCACCTGCGGGACGGCGGTGAAAAGGCTGAGCAAGCCAAACAGGCTCAAAGCTGACCAGCGCATGGCTGAATCTCCTGAATTTCAGTCATTGATGCACGCAGCTTGGCCGAGCGCGGCGCCGATTGCCAGCCCGGCAGTTTTTCGCAGAACTTGACCTTGCCATCGTGGCAAGCTTGAAACTTCCGGCAACCTCACTCAAAGGAGTCTTCCCATGCAAGTGTTCAACGTTCAAGGCATGTCCTGCGGTCATTGCGTCAAAGCCATCACCCAAGCGGTGCAGGCCATGGATCCGGCGGCCAGCGTGCGGGTCGACTTGGCAGCCAAAGAAGTCGGCGTCGAAAGCGCGCTGAATGCCGATCAGGTCATCGAAGCGATTCGCGAAGAAGGTTATGAGGTGAAGCTCGTCTGAAATTGATCGTTAGCGAGCTATCGGAATGTTCAAGGCGTCCGGGCACGGCTAGACTGTCGGGCTGCGACTTGCCCACCTGGATGCCTGATGAATTTCCGCACGATTTTGATACTCGGCGCCTTGAGCGCCTTCGGTCCTTTGGCGATCGACTTCTATTTACCCGCGTTTCCGGCGATGGCCCTGGCGTTCGGCACCGATGAGCAGCATGTTCAGCTGACGCTGGCGGCGTACTTCCTCGGCCTGTCCCTCGGCCAACTGGCGTACGGGCCGATTTCCGATCGTTTCGGCCGGCGGCTTCCACTGCTCAGCGGCGTCGCCCTGTTCACCCTGGCGTCATTGGCCTGCGCCTACGCGCCGAGTCTGGAATGGCTGATCGGCGCGCGTTTCGTCCAGGCATTGGGCGGTTGCGCAGGCATGGTGATTTCCCGTGCGGTGGTTGCCGACAAGTGCGACGCAGTGGGCTCGGCGAAGGTCTTTTCCCAACTGATGCTGGTGATGGGCCTGGCGCCGATTCTGGCGCCGATGCTCGGCGGTCTGCTGGTCAACACCACGGGTTGGCAGTCGATCTTTCTGGTGCTCACCGGGTTCAGTGCGGCGGCGGGCCTGGCGGTGGCGTTGGGGCTGCCGGAAAGCATGCCGGCCCACGTGCCGCGCCAGCCGCTGTCCGGCGCATTGCGCCAGTACGCGCGACTGGTCAAGGATTCGGTCTACCTCGGCCATGCCCTGACCGGTGGCATCGCCATCGCCGGGATGTTCGCCTACATCGCCGGCTCACCATTTGTGTTCATCAAGCTCTACGGCGTACCGGCCGAGCATTTCGGCTGGCTGTTCGGCACCAACGCGGCAGGCTTCATTCTGGTGGCGCAGGTCAATGCGCGGCTGCTGGCCAAACGTGGCCCGGCGTTTTTGCTGGTGCGCGCCGTGTGGGTGTACTTCCTCGCCGGACTGACCTTGCTGGCGGTCAGCGCAATGCGTCCTGATGCCCTGTGGCCGCTGCTGATTCCGCTGTTCATCTGCATCGCCAGCCTCGGTTGCATCATTCCCAACGCTTCGGCCTGCGCGATGAATGGTCAGGGCGCCCGGGCTGGCAGCGCTTCGGCGATGCTCGGTTGCCTGCAATTCAGCATCGCCGCCGGGGCAGCTGCATTGGTGGGTGTGTTGCACGATGGCAGCGCCGTGCCGATGGCCATGGTCATCAGCCTGTGTGGTTTGCTGGTGGTGAGCGTCGCGCTGCTCACCCGGCGTCTGCAGAATGCCCGGGCGCTGGCGCAAGCCCAAGCTTAGAGGCTTGAAAACTCAGCCAGCGGCGCGCTGCTGGCTGGGTTCGGGGATCCGGTGGGGCGCGCCGAGTCGCGCTTCTAGGGTGCGCGTGAAAGCCAAAGCTTCGGCTTCACTGCGAAAGGTCACGACATGCTGGTCCAGACGTACCTGCCACTGAGACTTCGCCACTTCTTTTATCAGGATCTTCATTGCTGACCTCCCTTGCGTAAAAGATGTATCGCAGAGGCTTCGATTGTAGACCCCTATATCCGCGCAATTGTGACAAGGGTCAGGCAACTGACTGACGGCAAAAAGCCCCGCAACCGCTCTGGCATCACGAGCGACTGCGGGGCTTTTATTGTTTAGAAACCTTCTAAAACAATTTTCCCCTTGGCCTTGCCGCTTTCCAGCAGCTCATGGGCGCGCCGCAGGTTGGCCGCGTTGATCACGCCGAAGTGCTCGCCCAGGGTGGTTTTCAAAGTCCCGGCGTCAATCAGCCCGGCGACGCGGTTGAGCAGCTTGTGCTGTTCGATCATGTCTGGCGTTTCGAACAGCGATCGGGTGTACATGAACTCCCAGTGCAGCGACAGGCTCTTGCGCTTGAGCAGGCTGATGTCGAGCGACTTCGGATCGTCGATCAGCGCCAGTTTGCCTTGCGGCGCGAGGGCTTCGACCAGTTGCGCGAGATGCTGATCGGTCTGGGTCAGGCTGGCGACATGGGTCACGCTGTCGATGCTGGCGCGTTTCAACTCTTCGCTCAGGGGCTGACTGTGATCGATAACCAGATGGGCACCGAGTTCGCTGACCCACTCACGGGTTTGTGGACGGGAAGCGGTGCCGATGACTTTCAGGCCGGTCAACTGCCTGGCCAGTTGGGTAAGGATCGAGCCAACGCCCCCCGCCGCACCCACGATCAGCAGGCTCTGGCCTTGATCGGTGTTGCCTTCGCTGATCTGCAGGCGCTCGAAGAGCAATTCCCAAGCAGTGATCGCGGTCAGCGGCAGCGCGGCGGCTTCGGCAAAACCGAGGGACTTGGGCATGTGGCCGACGATGCGTTCGTCGACCACGTGCAGTTCGCTGTTGCCACCGGCCCGGGCAATCGAACCGGCGTAGAAGACCTTGTCACCGGCCTTGAACAGGGTGACGTCGCTGCCGACCGCCTTGACCACACCGGCAACGTCCCAGCCCAGCACTTTCGCCGCGCCGTTTTCCGGCGCCGCGTTCTGCCGCACTTTGGTGTCGACCGGGTTGACCGAGATGGCTTTGACCTCCACCAACAGGTCGCGCGGGCCGGCGACCGGCTCTGGCAGTTCAATGTCCTGCAGGGACTTGGTGTCGCTGATCGGCAGGGACGCGTAATAGGCGATGGCTTTCATGGATGGCTCCGTACAGGTGATAGAAGAAGAAAATCGGGATGAATTCGATGGAGGCCATCATTGGCTATTTCTCTGCGCGATAAAAGCGGCTAAAAGAGCAGGCTCTTTCAATATTTTTTTGATAATCGAGGCTGTGCATGCTGCGTTTTGATGACTTGCAGTTGTTTGTCCGCGCGGCGGATCTGGGCAGCCTGTCGGCGGCGGCGCGGGGGATGGACATGTCGGCGGCGGTGGCCAGTGCGGCGTTGAAGCGCATCGAGCAGCAACTGGGCGCACGCCTGCTGGCGCGTTCGACCCGCAGCCTGCGTCTGACCGCCGAAGGTGAAGGCTTCCTCGAATACGCCCGCGCCGCCCTGAGCAATCTCGACGAAGGCCGCCGCCTGCTGGCCAGCGGGCAGGATCAGGTCAGCGGGATTTTGCAGCTTTCAGCACCCTCGGACTTCGGTCGCAATCTGCTGCTGCCGTGGCTCGACGCGTTTCAGCGGGAACACCCGAAACTGACGGTGCGCCTGCTGCTGGGTGACCGCATCGCCGATCTGTTCCGGCAACCGGTGGACATCGCCTTGCGCTATGGCGAGCCGGAAGATTCCAGCCTGATTGCCTTGCCCATCGCGCCACACAATCGCCGGGTGTTGTGCGCATCGCCCGACTATGTGGCCCGACACGGCGAACCGCGCCAGCTCGAGCAACTGGCCCAGCACAACTGCCTGTTGTACATGCTCGGCAGCCGCGTTCACGACCACTGGAGTTTTCACGATGGCAGGCGCGACGTCAGCCTGACCGTCAGCGGCGATCGCTTCAGCGATGATGCCGACGTGGTGCGGTTATGGGCGCTGGCCGGTGCCGGGATTGCCTATAAGTCCTGGCTCGACGTGGGTACCGATGTGCTCGCCGGGCGCCTCAAGGTACTGATGCCGGAACTGCTGTGTGAGCGCGCACCGCTGAATCTGTTGTGCGCCCATCGCGCACAATTGAGTAAGCCGGTGAACCTGCTGAGGGAGATGCTCGCCAGTCGATGCGCCGAATTGAGTAGTCAATTTCCCGCTTTCCACAAAGTTGATCATTAGTCGCAGGCAAATAGAGAAATTTCTGTCAGGAACAATCGCCACCTGCGCAGGCCCGGGCGCAGGACGTCTGGCGTAACCCGCTTATACTAGCGCCCGCCTCATGCCTGCACTGACACCCGGCGCGCAGACCCCGTAACGCGTTGCCGGCTTTTGGTGACGGTTGCAACTTCTGCTGCCAGGTTGTGTGCCGGAGCAGCTGGTGTCGGTGGCATCCCTTGCCCCCGATCCAGGGCGATTTTCGCGTGTTGGCCGATCATCCGTTAGCGGCCAAGATGTCTCCGAGCGGTAGACGATACGATTCAACAGGGAGTGAACATATGGAACATGCACCGTGCATCAGCCAGATCGCGACATTGCTGGCCGACCCCAAGCGCAGCGCGATGATGTGGGCGTTGATGGATGGCTCGGCGCGGCAAGCCGAAGAGCTGGCGCTGCTGGCCGGGCTCTCGCCGTCGTCGGCCAGTGCGCATCTGGGGCGACTGTCCGCGGGTGGTCTGTTGAACGTCGAAATGCGTGGGCGCAAACGCTTCTTTCGCCTGGCGGCTCCGGAAGTCGGGGCGGCGATCGAGGCATTGGCCAGCGCCACCATTGCCAGCGCGCCACGGCAAATCCCCGCTGCGCTGAAACGCACCTCGACCATGGTCAGGCCGCAGGCGGCGCCGTCTTCGCTGTTGCGCGCGCGGTTCTGCGACGATCATCTGGGCGGCACCCTGGCAGCCGACCTGTATCAGCGCCTGCTCGATGCCGGCTGGATCGAACAGCTTGAGCAGCGGGTGGTAGTGACGCACAAGGGCTCGACCCGACTGGCCCAGCGCGGCGTGTTCATTCAGGCCCTGGCGCACCGCAACGTGCAGGTGGCCTGTGCCTGCCCGGACTGGAGCGAGCGCCGTCCGCACATGGGTGGCTCACTCGGCGCGGCGCTGTTGCAGTTGTTCATGCAGTCCGGCTGGCTGACCTTGCCCAACGATTCCCGCGCCTTGCAGTTGACCGCCACCGGCCAGCGCGAGATCCATCGCTTTGCCAAGGAAACCGAGCTGGAAACAGCGTTCTAGAGCATTGCCCTGCAATGAGCTGAAGCGCAACGTCGTCTACGGCTGTGAACAGGTCGTATCCAGTACGGCCTCCGAATGACCATCACGCACACTCGATCCGGGGATTTTCCGGATGGGGGAGCGCAACATGAATACACAACGCTTTAGCGCGGCTGAGCGCCTGGAACGGCTGCCGGTCAGTGGTTATCACCGCGTCATTTTCATCATCATCGCCTTGGCATTTTTCTTCGATTCCATGGATCTGGCGATGATGACCTTCCTGCTCGGCTCGATCAAAGCCGAGTTCGCCCTGAGCAGTGCACAGGCGGGGCTGCTGGCCAGTTCGAGCTTTTTCGGCATGGTGCTGGGGGCGTCGTTGTCGGGGATGCTCGCCGACCGCTTCGGACGCAAACCGGTGTTTCAGTGGAGCATCGTGCTGTGGGGCGTGGCCAGTTACCTGTGTTCAACAGCGCAGACGGTGGAGACGCTGACGCTATTTCGTATCCTGCTGGGAATCGGCATGGGCATGGAGTTTCCCATCGCGCAATCGATGCTGTCTGAGCTGATTCCGGCGCAGCGGCGCGGGCGCTACATCGCCCTGATGGACGGCTTCTGGCCGCTGGGGTTTGTCGCGGCTGGCGTGCTCTCGTACTTCCTGCTGCCGCTGATTGGCTGGCGCGATATCTTTCTGGTGCTGGCAGTGCCGGCGGTGTTCGTTCTGGCGATCCGCTTTTTCATTCCCGAGTCACCGCGCTGGCTGGAACAGGCCGGCCGCGACGCCGACGCGGACAAGGTGCTGGACGGCATCGAAGCGCGGGTGCGTGCTTCCATGGGCGGTGCAGCGTTGCCGGAACCGGTTCGTCTGCCGCGCACGGTGACGCCACCGGGCAATTTCTTCTCGGCACTCAAGCAGATCTGGTCGCCGCAATATCGCCAGCGCACGACGATGATCTGGAGCCTGTGGTTCTTTGCATTGCTGGGTTTCTACGGGCTGACTTCATGGCTCAGCGCATTGTTGCAGCAGTCGGGTTTCGCCGTGACGCAGTCGGTCTACTACACGGTGCTGATCTCGCTGGGCGGGATTCCCGGGTTCCTCATGGCGGCGTGGCTGGTTGAGCGTTGGGGGCGCAAACCGGTGTGCATCGTCACCTTGCTTGGCGGCGGGGTGATGGCGTTTCTGTATGGGCAGAGCGCGGTGTTCGGCGGCAACGTGGCGTTGCTGATCGGCACCGGGCTGTTGATGCAGTTCTTTCTGTTCGGCATGTGGGCGGTGCTCTATACCTACACGCCGGAGCTGTACCCGACGTCGGCACGGGCGACCGGCTCGGGATTCGCCTCGGCGATCGGCCGCGTCGGTTCGTTGCTCGGGCCACTGGTGACCGGACTGGTATTCCCGATTACCGGGCAGGGCGGAGTGTTCGCGCTGGGCGCGGCGTGCTTTGCGATAGCGGCGGGGGTGGTGTGGCTGTTCGGGATGGAGACGCGGGGCAAGACCCTTGAGGAGCTCACCGAAGCAGAAATTACCGGCTGAAAACAGTCAAATTGTAGGAGTGAGCCTGCTCGCGATAGCGGAGTGTCAGATATGGATTTTCCAACTGACACTCCGCTATCGCGAGCAGGCTCACTCCTACATGGGTCTTGCGCTGAGACTTATGGTTTTACCAACCGCGCATCCAGGCTGTTCTGCGCCAGGCGCTTGGCCTGATCCTGGGTCATGCCCAGATGTTCGTGCAACGCGTGGAAATTCTCGGTCACGTACCCGCCGAAATACGCCGGATCGTCGGAGTTCACCGTGACCTTCACGCCGCGCTCGAGCATGTCGAGGATGTTGTGCTGCGACATGTGATCGAATACGCAGAGCTTTGTGTTCGACAGCGGGCACACCGTCAGCGGGATCTGCTCGTCAATGATCCGCTGCATCAGGCGCTCGTCTTCGATGGCGCGTACGCCATGGTCGATGCGCTGGATTTTCAGCAGATCGATAGCTTCCCAGATGTACTCCGGCGGGCCTTCTTCGCCGGCGTGGGCAACGGTGAGGAAGCCTTCGTCGCGGGCGCGATCAAAGACGCGCTTGAATTTGCTCGGCGGGTGGCCCATCTCGGAACTGTCGAGACCGACCGCGACAAACGCATCACGGAACGGCAGCGCCTGATCGAGGGTTTTCTGTGCTTCGTCTTCGCTGAGATGGCGCAGGAAGCTGAGGATCAAACCGCTGCTGATGCCCAGTTGCGTCTCGCCATCCTTGAGGGCAGCGGCGATGCCATTGAGCACCACTTCGAACGGGATGCCCCGATCGGTGTGGGTCTGCGGATCGAAGAACGGTTCGGTATGAATCACGTTCTGCGCCTTGCAGCGCAGCAGGTAGGCCCAGGTCAGGTCGTAGAAATCCTGCGAGGTGCGCAGCACATCGGCGCCTTGGTAATACAGGTCGAGAAATTCCTGCAGATTGTTGAAGGCGTAAGCCTTGCGCAGGGTTTCCACGTCGCTCCACGGCAGGGCGATCTTGTTGCGCTCGGCCAGGGCGAACAGCAGTTCAGGCTCCAGCGAACCTTCCAGATGCAGGTGCAGTTCGGCTTTGGGCAGGGCGTTGAGCCAGTCGTACATAGTCTTTTCTCATCAGGTGCAATGCCGGCATTCTACAGAGGCTGGCCGCAACAATTGGCAAAACCTGACCAGGTGATCGATCAGACAGCCTCTTGCTCGCGGCGATAGGCGTAGGTATCGGCGAAGCGCGAGAGCAGGAATTCAGCACAGGTGGTCGTCGGATATTTCGCCGGATGCTGCGCGTCCTGACAACCGGGCAGGCATTCAATGCGCGTGTCCGGGTGCGGTTCGGCGAAGAACGGCATCGAATAGCGATCCACGCCCAGCGGGCTGATCACCCGGTGCGGGGTCGAGCGATAACGGTCGTTGCTCCAGCGCGCCATCATGTCGCCGAGGTTGACCACGAACGTGCCGTCAATCGGTGGCGCGTCGATCCATTTACCGTTGACGTTCTTCACCTGCAAGCCGCCGGCGCTGTCCTGGCAGAGCAAAGTGATGCAGCCGTAATCGGTGTGGGCGCCGGCACCTTGCTGCTCGGCGGAATTGGCGGTGTGGCGCGGCGGATAATGGATCATGCGCAACACGCTGACCGGCTCGACAAAACGCATATCGAAGAAATCGCGCTCGATGCCCAGGGCAATGGTCATCGCCCGCAACAGGGTTTGCGCCAGCGCCTGCATGTCGAGGTAATGCTGCTCCATCAGCGATTCCCAGCCGGGTTGCGTCGGATGGCGATTGGGGCCGCGCAAGGGTTTTTCCGCGAGCACCTCGGGATGCTCGGCCGGCAGGTGCAGGCCCATATCGAAGGTTTCTTTGAGATCGCTGGGTTTGTCCGGGTCCAGTTGCTCGGTGGCAATCGCACCGTACCCGCGATGGTGGCGGGTCTGGGTGATATCGATCTGGAGTTTTTCCGCGGCGGGCAGTGCGAAGAAACGCTGGGCGTGATCGAGCAGGGCGTCGATGCGCTGTGGGGAAACCGGATGGCCCTTGATATAGAAAAAGCCCCACTCGCGACAGGCGTGGTCGATCTGTTCGGCCACGACGGGCCAGGCGTTTTCATCGGTGCTGTAGAGCGGACTGATGTCGATGATGGGGAGCTGATCCATACACAATCCTTGAGGACACAGAAGATCAAATGTAGGAGTGAGCCTGCTCGCGATAGCGGTGTACCAGGCAACACTTTTGCTGAATGAAACACCGCTATCGCGAGCAGGCTCACTCCTACAGGGGATGGTGGTGGGGCTGGGATTATTTCGGCATCTCGGCCTTCATGCCTTCAACGTAGTAATTCATCGACGCCAGTTCCGCGTTGGTGGCACTCACGCCTGCGGGGATTTTTTCGGCGCCGGCCTGATCCTTGATCGGCCCGGTGAACGGCTGCAATGCGCCGCTCTTGATGTCGGCAATCAACTGCTCGGCCTCGGCTTTCACCGGCGCCGGCACCAGGTCGCTGATCGGCAGTTCCACCGTGCCTTCCTTCAACCCGCCCCAGTAATCCTGGGATTTCCAGGTGTGATCGATCACCCCTTGCGTTGCCTGAATGTAGTGCGGCGCCCAGTCGTTGACGATTGAGGTCAGCACCGCTTTCGGTCCGAAGTGGGCCATGTCGGAGGCGTAACCCACGGCATACACGCCCCGTCGCTCGGCAGCCTGAATCGGCGCCGGGCTGTCGGTGTGCTGGAACACCACGTCGACGCCCTGGTCGATCAGCGCGTTGGCGGCATCGGCTTCCTTGCCCGGATCGAACCACGAGTTGACCCAGACCACTTTGATTTCGGTGCCAGGGTTGTACTTGTTCAAGGCCAGCTGGATGGCGTTGATGTCGCGGATCACTTCCGGAATCGGGAACGAGGCGACGTAGCCGATCTTCCTGGTCTTGGTCATCTTCGCCGCGAGGAATCCGCTGACGTAACGGCCCTCGTAAGTGCGCGCGAGATAGGTGCCGAGATTCTTGTCCTGCTTGTAGCCGGTGGCGTGTTCGAACGTCACCTTGGGAAATTGTTTGGCGACTTTCACCGTCGGGTTCATGTAGCCAAATGACGTGGTGAAGATCAGATCGTATTTGTCCTTGGCCATGTTGCGGATCACCCGCTCGGCGTCGGCGCCTTCGGCGACGTTTTCCACGTAGTTGGTGGTGATGTGCGTGCCGAATTTCTCCGCCAGCGCCTTGCGCCCCTGTTCGTGCTGATACGTCCAGCCGTGGTCACCGATCGGGCCGATGTAGACGAAACCGACCTTCAGCGGATCGGCAGCGCTGGCGCTCAGGCTGATTCCCAGACCGATGGCGGCGTACAGCAGTTTGTGCAGCGGACGTATTGGCATGAACCCGAACCCCGTTTTGTTGTGTGTGCTCAGGGCCAATGCAAATTGCTGACCAACAGGACAACAAACTTTCGAGAACCGCGTGATGGCTATCGCGAGCAGGCTCACTCCTACAGGGGAATGCATTTCAACTGT
>NZ_QETJ01000128.1:0-14663 GCF_003105095.1 Pseudomonas sp. NDM
ATTCACCAGGTCTTCAGTGCAGATATTGCCCGACGCCCCCGGCGCAAACGGGCAACCTCCGAGGCCACCGAGCGCCGCATCGAAGCGCCGTGCATTGAGGGCACAGATTCACCAGGTCTTCAGTGCAGATATTGCCCGACGCCCCCGGCGCAAACGGGCAACCTCCGAGGCCACCGAGCGCCGCATCGAAGCGCCGTGCGCCGGCCTCGTAAGCGGCCAGCACGTTGCACAAACCGAGGCCACGGGTGTTATGGAAATGCAGGGTCAGATCGGCCGGCGAAACCCGCTGCAAAACACGCCGCACCACACGATCCACTTGACGCGGATTGGCCATGCCGGTGGTGTCGGCGAGGCTGATGCCCTGAATGCCGAGCTCCTGATAAGCGTCGACGATCTGCAGCACGCGATCCTCGTCAATCTTGCCTTCGAACGGGCAGCCGAAGGTGGTGGCAATGCTGCCGTTGAGGCGTACACCCGAGCCGCTGACAAACGCGACGATGTCAGCGAACGCTACCAGCGAATCCTCGCAACGCATGCGCATATTCGCGAGGTTGTGGGTCTGGCTGGCGGACATCACCAGATTCAACTCATCGGCCTTCGCCGCCACTGCCCGTTGTGCGCCTTTCATATTGGGGATCAGCGCCACGTAGATCACCCCCGGCTGGCGCTGAATGCCGATGAACACCTGCTCGCCGTCACGCAGGGCCGGGATGGCTTTGGGCGAAACGAACGAGCCGGCTTCGATGCGGCTGAATCCGGCCTGCGACAGTTGATCGATCAGGGCGATCTTGTCAGCGGTTTCCACCCAGGTCGGCTCGATCTGCAAACCGTCGCGGGGCGAGACTTCCTGGACGATCAGCTGGTGCGAATAGTCAGTGATCATTGCACGACCCCTTGGCCTTTCAGGCGTTCGATATCGAGTTCATTCAGGCCCAGCCCGGCCAGAATAGCGTCGGTGTGCTGGCCCAGTTTCGGCCCGGACCAGTTCACCCCGCCGGGGGTCTCCGAGAGCTTGGGGACGATGCCGGGCATCTTCACCGTTGCGCCGCCGGGCAGCTCGGCATTGAGCAGCATGTCCCGCGCCTGATAGTGCGGATCGGCGACGATGTCGGCCACCGAGTAGATGCGCCCGGCCGGCACTTCGGCGGCTTCGAGGGCGGCCAGTACCTCGTCGATCGGCAGGCTGCTGGTCCAGTGGGTGATGGCCGCATCGAGCAATCCGCTCTTGGCGGCGCGGCCGTCGTTGTGAGCAAATTCCTCTGCATCGGCCAGATCGGCGCGGCCGATGGTGTGCATCAAGCGCTTGTAGATCGGGTCGCTGTTGCCGGCGATCACCACGTAGGCACCGTCGGCGGTGAGGTAAGTGTTGGAGGGCGCGATACCCGGCAAGGCGCCGCCGCTGCGTTCGCGGACATGACCAAGCATGTCGTATTCCGGCACCAGACTTTCCATGACGTTGAACACGCTTTCGGCCAGCGACACATCGACAATCTGCCCGCCGCCCTGCCCGGTCTTGACCCGCAACAACGACATCAGCGCGCCGATCACCGCGTGCAGCGAGGCGAGCGAATCGCCGAGGCTGACGCCGACCCGCGCCGGTGGCGAATCGAGATTGCCGGTGGTGTAGCGGATGCCGCCCATGGCCTCGCCAATCGCACCGAAACCGGGACGGTCGCGGTACGGGCCGGTCTGGCCGTAGCCGGAGATACGCACCAGGGTCAGGTTCGGATTCAGCGCATGTAGCACGTCCCAACCTAGACCGAGTTTTTCCAGCGCGCCGGGGCGCAGATTTTCGATGATCACGTCGGCGTCGCCGGCCAGTTGCTTGACCAGTTCGATGCCTTCAGTAGATTTGAGGTTGAGTGCCAGGGATTTCTTGTTGCGCGATTGCAGGTACCACCACAGCGACGTGCCTTCGTGCAGCTTGCGCCATTTGCGCAGCGGGTCGCCCTGGCCCATGGCTTCGATCTTGATCACCTCGGCGCCGAACTCGGCAAGCATGCGCGCGGCAAACGGCGCGGCGATCAGGGTGCCGATCTCGATCACTTTGATTGCACTCAAAGGGGCAGTCATCGCGGTGTACCTCTTGTTCTTGGAATAGGTGGCCAAGGCTAGAGGAACGATGATTGGACAATCCAGCCGTCTCTCGGCAATGAGCGTTCGCGAAATGCGAATGCTCCAGAAAGTTTCGGTGACCTCAGGTCAGCCATCGCGAGCAGGCTCACTCCTACAGGTTTTGCGTCGCCCACAGATTTGAGTTCACCCAGATCCCCTGTAGGAGCGAGCCTGCTCGCGAAGAGGCCATCAGCCGCAATGAAGATCTACGGCGCACGCAAATGCTCAAACAACATTCGGCTCACCGGCGACAATCCCGCTTCATCGCGCACCACTACTATCAGCGCACGGTCCGACCAGGCATCGGTCAGCGGCACCGCCCGCAATCCCAGCGCCTGACCAAACAACTCATAGGCTCGCTGCGGCAGAATGCCGATGCCCATGTTCGCCTGCACCATCCGGCACACCGCATCGAATCCCGGCACATGAATGCGGATGCGCAGAACTTTGCCGGCCTGTCGCGCCGCCGCGTGGGTACGCATGTTGATCGAGCTGGCCGCGTGCAAACCGACGTAGTCACTGTCGAGAGTTTCGTGGAAGGTCACCGATTCGCGCGTCGCCAATGGATGCTCCGGGAGCATCACCACCACCAGTTTGTCCTGGCGGTACAACACGCTGTGCAGGCCTTTGGTATCGCTGTCATCGGAGCAGATGCCGAGGTCCGCGACGCCATCGAGCACGCCCTGAATCACCCCGGCGCTAGGCCGTTCTTCAAGGTCGGTCTTGACCTGCGGATGCTGCGCAGAGAAGTCACGCAAGTCTTCGGGCAGAAACTGAATGATTGCTGAAAGATTGGCCAGCATGCGCACGTAACCGCGCACCCCGTGGCTGTGCTCACCCAGCTCCAGGCCCATTTTTTCCACGTTGAAAAGCATCTGTCGCGCATGGTGCAACAGGGTTTCACCGGCCGCGGTGAGGACCATGCCTTTGGCCTGGCGCACGAACAGTGCGATGCCCAGCGCTTCCTCCAATTCCATCAGACGCTTGCTCGCCGCCGACACCGCAATGGCTTCGCGCGCAGCCGCACGGGTCAGCGTGCCTTCCTCGTGGACGGCGACGAACAGTTGCAGGGTGATCAGGTCGAGGCGGCGGATCAGGCTTTTTTGCAGCATGGGACACTCGAAGACAGGTTCATTCGAGTCGGCAGGATAGCCCGGTTTTACCTGTGCCTGCTCAAAGGCCAGTGCTGTCACGGCGCTTCGTCGCAGAGGCGGTCAGCAAGCGGACCAACTTCGCGCTGTCGTCCTTGCGACCCAACACCAGGATCGAAGAGCCTTGCGCACAGGCATCGATGGCGGGCCACGAAATATCCTTCGCGCCATCGACATCGAAACAATCATCCTCCGCGCCGTCAACCAGAAAGCCCGCCGTCAGCAAGCCACGCGTGCTGCCCGAGGTCTGTCCGACCGCAACGATCCGTTGGCCATCGATATCGTCCAGCGCGAAACCCGCTTGCCATTGCCTGAGGTCCAGTGCCCCTGTCGCTGGGGTGATCACAGGATTTTTGCGATTGAACGTTTCATCCATCGCACCGGTGTAAGTGATACCGCTGATGAACGCATGTTGAAGTTTCTCACCTTCAGATGACTCGACCGCCGAACCAAGCAAGAGCAGGCGCGCTGCCGTTTGCACAACAATCTCCGCCACGCTGCTTTCAAGCGGCTTGCCATCCCGTTGGATATTCAGCAGCAAAATCCCCTCGTCGCCGAATGCTTTTGCGAGGTTGCCGCTGTGATCGAACGCCATGACCAACCCCTGGTTGGTTATTTCTGTCTTGCCGTGCACAAGAATCAGCCCACTGCCGAGCTGGACGATCCCGAGCAAGGAAATGGCCACCCTCGGCAGGGTCAGGGGCATCCAGCCGTTGGCAGCGAACGTCAAATCGTCCGAGCCGTCGAAATGCAGCCGCGTGAGCAAGCCACTGCCGCTTTGCGAGGTGACAAACAGCAGCCTGTCCGGCTCGGTCACCTGTGGAACAGATTTCGCCAGGATCAGATGCCCATGCGTGGCACCGCCCAGCGATGGAATACGCATGGGCACAATCCGATAGCCGCTCCGGTCGCCGCCGAACTCGATGTCCGGCGAGCCGTCGGGGGAAAACCGGGCGATGACTTGCTGGTATTCCAAAGCCTTGTCTGTGACCACGCCGACCACACCGCACATCCAGATCCGTCCGAGCGCATCAACGATCAAGGATCCGCCTTGCGATAGCAGGCCGGTACCGAACTGGCCGCAGAGATAGCCGCCATCACCAAAGGCCGGATCCGGATTTCCATTGCCATCCAGACGCGCGAGGCCGTAGTACGAATGGCCCGACTGCTCGACCGTTGCGCTGACCATGATCTGCCCCGACGGGGTGATCGCCACGCCTCTGCCAATGGTTTTGCTCGCTCCGGGAAATTCGAGCGTTCGTTGCCCAAACAGCTCATCGAGCTCCCCGGCTGACTGCGCGTTTGGTGAGTTTGCCGCGGCGGAGTTCGACATGTTCGTATGCTCTTGAAGAGATCGACTCGATCCCCTTGTCCGGAGCATTCGACCTGAAGAAGCCATTGCAGACAACTGACATAAATGACAGTTTTTCAGAAGAAAACGAAATTACTCACCGATCAAAAAAGCCTGAAGAACTGGTAGTTCTTACAGGTTCTAAGTCAGGCACGTCATGCCAACCTCAGCGTTCATATCCGCCGTAGACGAGAAGAACGATGAGCACTCGCGACGAGCAAATTTCACAACCGCCACCGGCCCCGACCATCACCTATCCAGAACAGGGCAGCACGACCGGGCCTGCAACACTGTTGCTCGGCAGCGGCATACCCGATGCGCTTGTGCAGGTCTGGAACATTGAAAATACCCATTCGCTCGGCGCAGGAAAGGTCAGCGCAAATGGACGATGGGCATTCAGCATCAGCGGCGTTCAGGCTCAGGGCGAGCAAAGGATTCACGCCCACCAGACGTATGCAGGCAACACGTCGCAATGGAGTGACGAGCGCGCATATGAGGTGCGACTGCGGCCCGCCATCGACGTCCCGCTCGTTCTCGAACCGATAGAGGGAGCACAGGTTGCCGCGCCTCCGGTGTTTTCGGGAGATGTCACACGGGCCGAAGGTTTCGTCAGTATTTTCGATCTGGACACCGGCCTGGAGATTGCCCGGGCCCGGGTCGAAAGCGACCGAAAATGGGCAACCCCGGCTGAGCACCGCTTGCCCGTCGGGCAGTACCGGATATCCGCTGTTCACAACATTGCCGGCGAAACTTCAGATTGGGGCCGTGTGCGGACATTTACCGTCGCGGCACGAACAGGCGATGAACTACTCGGCGTCGCTCGCCTTCGCGCCCTCACTCAAAACGCATTACGGAAAATCTCTTCGATCTGGCGCTGATCCGCCGCTCGCGGATTGGTCAGTCCGCAGGCGTCTTTCAAGGCATTGGCGGCGAGCACCGGGATGTCGCTGAGCTTCGCGCCCAGCTCACGCAGTCCGCCGGGAATCTCGACGTCTTTGGCGAGGCTGCGAATGGCATGGATCGCCGCTTGCGCACCCTCCTCCGCGCTGAAACCACGAATATCCGCGCCCATGGCGTGAGCGACATCCCTGAGTCGATCAGCACAGACCAGCGCATTGAAGCTCTGCACATGCGGCAACAGTACGGCGTTGCACACGCCGTGGGGCAAGTCATAGTAGCCGCCCAGTTGATGCGCCATGGCGTGGACGAAACCCAGCGACGCATTATTGAAGGCCATACCGGCGAGGAACTGCGCGTAAGCCATGTTCTCCCGCGCCGCCAGGTCGCTGCCGTCGCGCACGGCCAGGCGCAGGTTGCTGCTGATCAGGCTCATGGCCTTCAGCGCGCAAGCGTCGGTGATCGGGTTGGCGGCGGTCGAAACGTAGGCTTCGATGGCGTGGGTCAGTGCGTCCATGCCAGTGGCGGCGGTCAGGCCCTTGGGCATCGCGACCATCAACTCCGGGTCGTTGACCGACAGCAGCGGCGTGACGTTGCGGTCGACGATGGCCATTTTCACGTGGCGCGATTCGTCGGTGATGATGCAGAAGCGGGTCATCTCGCTAGCCGTACCCGCGGTGGTGTTGATGGCGATCAGCGGCAGTTGCGGTTTGCTGGAGCGGTCGACGCCCTCGTAATCGCCGATCTGCCCGCCATTGGTCGCGCACAGGGCAATGCCCTTGGCGCAATCGTGCGGCGAGCCGCCGCCCAGTGACACGACAAAATCACAGTGGCTTTCCTTCAACAGCCCCAGACCCGATTCGACATTGGCCGTGCTCGGGTTCGGTCTGGCGCCATCGAAGATCACCGAATCGATATCCTGCATCGCCAGTTTCTCGGCGATCATTGCGGCCACGCCGGCCTTGGCCAGCCCGCTGTCGGTGACGATCAGCGCCTTGCGAAAGCCATAATTGCGAATCGCGAGCATCGCTTCATCGAGGCAGCCGCTGCCCATGATGTTGACCGCCGGAATGAAGAAGGTGCTGCTCATCGTGTGTCTCCTGACTGGAGCCGGATCGACTGCCTCGATTCGGCGGGTGCACACAGCATCGACCGATCGGTCACCAGCAATGTTGATCTGGCTCAATGTCCGCTCGTGATAAAGTCGCCGTCCATCTGCCCTTTGTTTTGAGACCGCCCACGCAATGACCGATTTTCTCAATGTCGACGCCACCCTCGAAGACTGGAATGCCCTGCGCACCACGACCGCTTTCAGCGGTTTGCTGGTGGGCAACGGCGCCAGTCGCGCGGTATGGGATGACTTCGGCTACGACTCGCTGTTCGAAAACGCCCGTACGGTCGAAGAGAAACCGCTGAGCCCATCGGAACTGGCGGTATTCGACGCGCTGCAAACCCGCAGCTTCGAGCAAGTGCTGGGCGCCCTGAAAACCACCAGCCGGGTCAACAAGGCCCTGGCGGTCAGCTCGGCGGCGCCGCGCAATCGCTATTACGCGATCAAGGAAGCGCTGATCAACACCGTGCACGCGGTGCACATCCCGTGGCGGCTGGTGCAGCCTTCGACGCTGACGGTGCTGAATGCAGAACTGGCGCGCTATCGCACGGTGTTCACCACCAACTACGACCTGCTCAACTATTGGGCGCTGCAACACCCGGGCGAAGCCATCGACGATCTGTTCAACGGCGCGGACGCCAGTTTCGACCTGAGCCAAAGCGCCACGGACAAACCGCGCCTGCTGTACATGCACGGTGGTCTGCATCTGGTGCGCAATCAAGACGGCACCGCGCGCAAACTGACTTCGACCGAGGGCACTCTGCTCGGCAGTTTCGCGATCAACAATACGATCAAGACGCTGGATGACGTGCCGCTGTTCGTCACCGAAGGACCGAGCGCCGACAAGCTCAAGACTATTCGCAGCTCGGATTATCTGTCGTTCTGCTATGAGCAGTTACTGGCCCATGGCGACAGCCTGTGCATCTTCGGCCATGCCTTGGGCGAGCAGGATGCGCATCTGGTGCGCGCGCTGCGGTTGGCTAACCCGAAGTGCGTGGCGATCTCGATTTATCCGCGCAGCGCGGCGTTCATCCAGCATCAGAAGCGTCACTACGCCAAGGTGTTTGAAGGTACCGGGGTTGAGTTGCGGTTTTTTGATGCCAAGAGCCATGCCCTCGGTGATCCGAAATTGTCGGTACCGGTTGAGGTTTGATATTGGCCGGGCTGACGCGTTCGCGAGCAGGCTCGCTCCCACAATGGAATGTATTCCAACTGTAGGAGTGAGCCTGCTCGCGATAGCGGTCCGACAGGCGACATCTGAGTTGGATCTGATCGCCTCATCGCGAGCAGGCTCACTCCTACAAGGGAATTCGGTACCCTCAGAGGACCGGCAGGGTCTTGTCCTTGATGACTGTGGTCGGGCCGTTGGCCTTCACGCTGGCGATGCCCTTGTCACAGGCGCCATCCGATGAATACGACTCGCTGCTGCCGATGATCTGGTGATTGGCCGCCTTGAGATTGAAGTAGGGATGGCCATCCCTGGTCGACTTTTTCTCGTAGCGCTCATCCAGCGGGCTGTTGCTCTGAACCGCAGCAATGCCGCCGTCGGCACTGGCGCGGGTGCTGTAGAGCTCGCTGGTCAGAATCGTTTCGGCATTCGCCGCTTTCAACACGAACCTGAATTGGCCGTTGCTGCTTTTGCTCACTTCGTACCATCCGGACATGCCTGTTCCTCCTTGGGGGCGATTGCGAGATCTCGCGCTTCAGAGTAAAGACCAGCACCTGCGATCTGTCGCCTGAGCCGACTGCAAGCTGCAAGCTGCAAGCTGCAAGCTGCAAGAAAAAGCAGGATCACCCAAATCAGGCACACCAGCGTCATGCTTCACTTGCAGCTTGCCGCTTGAAGCTTGCAGCTGCCTCTCAAGGCATATAGCCGTCGGCGCGCAGCAGGGTTTCCAGGCAGTGTTCGCTGATGTGGTAGAAGGCTTTGAGCTCTTCGATCTTCGCCAACAGCTGCGACGGATCGACCGGTTCGGTGCGTTTCACCGCGAGAATCATCTTGTTCTTGTTGGTGTGTTCCAGCGAGATGAACTCGAAGACCTTGGTCTCGTAACCACAGGCTTCGAGGAACAGCGCGCGCAGGCTGTCGGTGACCATTTCCGCCTGCTGGCCGAGGTGCAGACCGTATTGCAGCATCGGCTTGAGCAGCGCCGGGCTCTGGATCTGCAGGCGGATCTGTTTGTGGCAGCACGGCGAGCACATGATGATCGACGCGCCCGAGCGGATGCCGGTGTGGATCGCGTAATCGGTGGCGATGTCGCACGCATGCAAGGCGATCATCACGTCCAGCTCGCTCGGCGCCACTGTGCGCACGTCACCGCATTTGAACACCAGCCCCGGATGCTCGAGCTTCGCCGCTGCGGCATTGCACAGGTTGACCATTTCTTCGCGCAGCTCGACGCCGGTGACTTCGCCCTCGGCCTTCAGGGTGTTGCGCAGGTAGTCGTGAATGGCAAACGTCAGGTAGCCCTTGCCCGAACCGAAATCGGCGACCCGCACCGGTTTGTCCAGCGCCAGCGGCGAGGAGGTCAAGGCGTGACTGAACACTTCGATGAACTTGTTGATCTGCTTCCACTTGCGCGACATCGCCGGGATCAGTTCATGCTGAGCGTTGGTCACGCCCAGGTCCTTGAGGAACGGGCGGCTCAATTCGAGGAAGCGGTTTTTCTCGCGGTTGTGCTCGGCGGACGGCGCTTCGCGCAATTGCTGAGGCTTGCTCTTGAACAGAGAACTCTTGCCCTTTTTGCTGTATTCCAGCTGCGCTTCGTCGGTCAGCGCCAGCAAGTGGGCATTTTTGAACGAGGTCGGCAGCAGCCCGGCAATCAGCGCCACGCCCTCGCTCAGCGGCAGGTTCTTGGTGATGTCGCGGGTCTTGTAGCGATAAACGAACGACAGGCACGGCTGCGCCTTGACCGTCACCGGCTTGATGATGACCCGCTGCAGATCCGCCTCTTCACCGACGTACTTGGCCAGCACCAGTTTGATGAAGCCGTTGTCGTCGAGGCTGGTTTGCAGCAGCTCGATGAACTGGGCGTGGTGATCTGGGGCCGGTCTGGCGGACGGCGCGGAAGGTGCGGTAACGGACATGGACAAACGGCCTCGGACGGGCGGAATCGGGAATAGCGGGTATTTTAGGGGGGATGGAGATTGGGGACACCCTCTTATTTACCCAACGGTCCAGAAGCCCCTCACCCCAGCCCTCTCTCGGAGGGAGAGGGGGCCGATCGAGGTGTCTTGCGCTCGACATCGACCTGAACGACCGAGTCGACTATGGCTGTCAGGATTTGAGTTCGACTCGGCATTTCAGGTCGGCGGAACTCGACAGAACACCTCGGTCGGCTCCCTCTCCCTCTGGGAGAGGGCTGGGGTGAGGGTCTGGATCTCAAGCGAGAAGGAATATCAGCCCAGAACCACCAACCGATTCGGCAACTCGTTCCGCACCTGCGTCACCGGCACATGCACCTTCAACAACTCGCCACAGGCCTCTACGCAGGTGACAAACCCCTCCAGCGTGCGGCCCTGGCGGACCTGTTCGGTAAACGCTGCGACGATCGCATCCCAGTTGCTGTTATCCAGCCGTTTGGAAATCCCCTCGTCCACCAGAATCTCCACATAGCGCTCAGCCTCGCAGACGAAAATCAGCATGCCCGTACTGCCCACGGTGTGGTGCAGGTTCTGCTCAAGAAACTGCCGCCGCGCCAGGTTGGAGGCGCGCCAGTGGCGCACGCGGCGCGGCACCAGATGGGTGGTGATCTTTGGCAGGCGAAACAGCAGGCAGAGGACGATGAACATGCCCCACTGCACCAGCAACAGACTGCGCAGGGTCAGCCAGCCCGTGAGGTAGTGCACGATGCCCGGCAACACCAGCGCCAGCAGACTGGCCCAGAGCAGCGGGATGTACGCGTAATCGTCGGCGCGGGCAGCGAGCACCGTGACCAGCTCGGCGTCGGTGTCGCGTTCGACCCGGGCAATGGCCTCGGCGACTTTGCGTTGTTCGTGTTCAGTCAGTAATGCCATGTCGAAAAGTGCCTGCTCATTATTCTTTTGATCTCACCAGCCGCCGGACGAACCGCCGCCGCCGAAACTGCCCCCGCCACCGCTGAAGCCACCGCCTCCGCCACCGCCGCCAAAGCCGCCACCACCGCCGAAACCGCCCCCTCCTCCGGAGCCGCCCCGACCGGCAGGCAGGATACCGAGCATCTGGCAGACAAACACCGTCAGGATGAACAACATCACCAGAAACATGAACAGCGCCGGATGCCGCGAGATGAAATCATCCGCCGGGTCGCCGCTGGATTCGTACACGGTGGACGGCTCATCGAGCGGATTGCCGCCCAATACCACCAGCATCGCCGCAACGCCATCGCTGATGCCTTTGCTGAAGTTGCCGGTCTTGAACGCCGGGGTGATGACCTGATGGATGATCACCGACGACTGCGCATCGGTCAGGCGATCTTCCAGGCCATAGCCGACTTCGATGCGCAGTTTGCGCTCGTCACGGGCGACGATCAGCAGCGCACCGTTGTTCTTGTCCTTCTGGCCGATGCCCCAGTGCCGACCGAGCTGAACGCCGAAATCCTCGATGGTCGTGCCCTGCAGGTCCGGCAGCGTGACCACCACCAATTGCTCGCCAGTGGCCTGTTCGTGCGCCTGCAATTGCTGGCTGAGTTGCGCGCGCACCGTTGGCTCGAGCATTTGTGCCTGATCGACCACGCGTCCGCTCAGCGGCGGAAACGTCAATTCGGCCCGGGCGCTGACGGCGAACAGCCACAGCATCAGCACCAGGCCCAGTTTCAACACACGCATGGGCAACCTCGAATCAGAATTTCACTTCCGGGGCCTTTTCCGCGCCGGGCGTGGTGGCTTCGAAGGTTTCGCGCATCGGCAGATCGCTGTACATCACGCTGTGCCACAGGCGACCGGGGAAGGTACGGATCTCGGTGTTGTATTTCTGCACCGCCAGAATGAAATCGCGACGCGCCACGGCAATCCGGTTTTCCGTGCCTTCAAGTTGCGATTGCAAGGCGAGGAAATTCTGGTTGGCCTTCAGATCCGGGTAGCGCTCGGAGACCACCATCAGACGGCTCAACGCGCCGGTCAGTTGATCCTGCGCCTGCTGGAACTGCTTGAGCTTCTCGGGATTGTCGAGGGTGCTGGCATCGACCTGAATCGACGTTGCCTTGGCCCGTGCCTCGATCACTGCAGTCAGGGTTTCCTGTTCGTGGGCCGCGTAGCCCTTCACGGTTTCCACCAGATTGGGAATCAGGTCGGCGCGGCGCTGGTACTGGTTCTGCACCTGGCCCCAGGCGGCTTTCGCCTGTTCATCGAGGGTCGGGATATTGTTGATGCCGCACGCGGTCAACAGCGTGGCGAACACCAGCAACGTGGCGATCTGTAGCCGTGAACGAGAGGTTGGGCTGATATTCATTGCAGTGATGCTCCATGACACATTTGATTTAAAAACCGAGCGCTGGGCATTCCCGGCCAGCGGTTGGGGCATAATCGGCGCCGCCACTGGCATGCGACGGGTTAATCGGCTAAAAAGTGCCCTTCGTGTTCACATTGCCGCGGTCGG
Source organism: Pseudomonas sp. NDM (assembly GCF_003105095.1). Taxonomy (NCBI): domain Bacteria; kingdom Pseudomonadati; phylum Pseudomonadota; class Gammaproteobacteria; order Pseudomonadales; family Pseudomonadaceae; genus Pseudomonas; species Pseudomonas sp. NDM. Next base: position 12,201 of record NZ_QETJ01000128.1, read on the forward strand.
CTGCGGTTTTCCGGCTCAGGGTTTTGCGCCGGTACCCGAACAACAATAGTCGCTCCCTACATTTTGGCTGGCCGGTGTTGCCTCACCGTTTGGGCCCTTGAGAAAAAATTCATGAAGAAGCTGTGTTTGCTGGGTCTGTTCGTCAGCCTGGCCAGTCATCAGGTACTGGCCGCCACGACCCCGGTGCCCCTGGAGAACAAGGACGCTTTCATCAGCAACCTGATGAAACAAATGACCCTCGACGAGAAGATCGGCCAGTTGCGCCTGATCAGCATCGGCCCGGAAATGCCCCGCGAGCTGATCCGCAAGGAGATCGCCGCCGGCAACATCGGCGGGACCTTCAACTCGATCACCCGCGCGGAAAACCGTCCGATGCAGGACGCTGCCATGCGCAGTCGCCTGAAGATTCCGATGTTTTTCGCGTACGACGTGATCCACGGTCACCGTACGATTTTCCCGATTCCGCTGGCCCTCGCGTCGAGCTGGGACATGGACGCCATCGGCCAGTCCGGTCGGGTTGCGGCGAAAGAAGCCGCCGCTGACAGTCTCGACATCACCTTTGCGCCGATGGTCGATATCTCCCGCGACCCGCGCTGGGGCCGCAGTTCCGAAGGTTTCGGTGAAGACACCTACCTGACTTCGCGCATCGCCAAAGTCATGGTCAAGGCCTATCAGGGCGAAACCCCGAGCGCCGCCGACAGCATCATGGCCAGCGTCAAGCACTTCGCCCTGTACGGCGCGGTCGAGGGCGGGCGCGACTACAACACCGTCGACATGAGCCCGGTGAAGATGTACCAGGATTACCTGCCGCCCTACCGCGCGGCGATCGATGCCGGTGCTGGCGGTGTGATGGTGGCGTTGAACTCGATCAACGGCATTCCGGCCACGGCCAACACCTGGCTGATGAACGATCTGCTGCGCAAGGATTGGGGCTTCAAGGGCCTGGCGGTCAGCGACCACGGCGCGATCTTCGAACTGATCAAGCACGGCGTCGCCCGCGACGGTCGTGAAGCGGCGAAGCTGGCGATCAAGGCCGGCATCGACATGAGTATGAACGACACCCTCTACGGCAAAGAGCTGCCGGGGCTGCTCAAGTCCGGCGAAATCGAACAGAAAGACATCGACAACGCTGTGCGCGAAGTGCTCGCGGCCAAGTACGACATGGGCCTGTTCAAGGATCCGTACCTGCGCATCGGCAAGGCTGCAGATGATCCGGCCGACACCTACGCCGAAAACCGCCTGCACCGCCCCGAGGCCCGTGAGGTGGCGCGTCGCAGTCTGGTGCTGCTGAAGAATCAGAACGAAACCCTGCCGCTGAAGAAAGACGCGAAAATCGCCCTGGTCGGCCCGCTGGCCAAAGCGCCGATCGACATGATGGGCAGTTGGGCCGCCGCCGGGCGTCCGGCGCAATCGGTCACCTTGTTCGATGGCATGAGTGCGGTGATTGGCGACAAGGCCAACCTGATCTACGCCCGTGGCGCCAACATCACAGGCGACAAGAAGGTCCTCGATTACCTCAACTTCCTCAACTTCGATGCCCCGGAAGTGGTCGATGACCCGCGCCCGGCCAATGTGCTGATCGACGAAGCGCTGAAAGCGGCAAAGGATGCTGACGTGATCGTCGCGGCTGTCGGTGAGTCCCGTGGCATGTCCCACGAATCCTCGAGCCGCACTGACCTGAACATCCCGGAAACCCAGCGCGAATTGATCCGCGCGCTGAAAGCCACTGGCAAACCGCTGGTGCTGGTGTTGATGAACGGCCGTCCACTGACGATTCTCGAAGAGAACCAGTCGGCCGACGCGATTCTGGAAACCTGGTTCAGCGGCACCGAGGGCGGCAACGCCATCGCCGACGTGCTGTTCGGCGACTACAATCCGTCGGGCAAACTGCCGGTTACTTTCCCGCGCTCCGTGGGCCAGATCCCGACCTACTACAACCACTTGAGCATCGGCCGGCCGTTCACGCCGGGCAAACCGGGCAATTACACCTCGCAGTACTTCGATGACACCACCGGCCCGCTGTTTCCGTTTGGTTACGGCCTGAGCTACACCACGTTTGCCCTGAGCGACATGGCGCTGTCATCGACCACGCTGAATGCCACGGGCAAGCTCGACGCCAGCGTCATGGTCAAGAACACCGGCAAGCGTGACGGCGAAACCGTGGTGCAGTTGTACATCCAGGACGTCACCGGCTCGATGATCCGCCCGGTGAAAGAACTGAAGAACTTCCAGAAGATCATGCTCAAGGCCGGCGAACAGAAAGTCGTGCACTTCACCATCACCGAGGACGACCTGAAGTTCTACAACGCCCAGCTCAAATACGCAGCCGAGCCTGGCAAGTTCAACGTACAGATCGGCCTGGATTCGCAGGCGGTGACGCAGCAGAGCTTTGAATTGCTGTAACCCATGAAAGCAAAAGATCGCAGCCTTCGGCAGCTCCTACAGGGTGTACACCCTGCCATT
>NZ_QETJ01000129.1:0-14521 GCF_003105095.1 Pseudomonas sp. NDM
CCTGCTCGCGATAGCGTGCTTCCTGAAAACAATTCAGTGACTGATGCACCGCTATCGCGAGCAGGCTCACTCCTACAATGGATCTGCGTGCAGGCATATCCATTAGCGACAGCCGCTTTTGCCCTTGCTTGCGGCTTGCAGCTCACCGCTCGCCACTGCTTTATCCATTAGCGCCATCCTTGTAGGGCAATCCCTACCCCGAACCTTCCATTGTGCTTAAGCGATTCTCTCCTGCGCCCCGATTTGCGTGGCTGGCGCCAGCCACTAGGCTTGATGAACAAGCAGTCATCAACAGCAAGGGTGTGGGTATGAGCCAGGTCGATACAAGCGCAGGGACCAGTGATGTGCTGGTCAGCTTTCGTGGTGTGCAGAAGAGCTACGACGGCGAGAACCTGATCGTCAAAGACCTCAACCTGGACATTCGCAAAGGCGAATTCCTCACCCTGCTCGGGCCGTCCGGTTCCGGCAAGACCACCAGCCTGATGATGCTCGCCGGTTTCGAAACACCGACCGCCGGGGAAATCCTCCTCGCCGGGCGTTCGATCAACAACGTACCGCCGCACAAGCGTGACATCGGCATGGTGTTCCAGAACTACGCGCTGTTCCCGCACATGACCGTCGCAGAGAACCTTGCGTTTCCGCTGACCGTGCGTGGCCTGAACAAAAGCGATGTCAGCGAGCGGGTAAAGAAAGTCCTCAGCATGGTTCAGCTCGATGCCTTCGCTTCGCGCTATCCGGCGCAGTTGTCTGGTGGTCAGCAGCAGCGCGTGGCATTGGCCCGCGCGCTGGTGTTCGAACCGCAACTGGTGCTGATGGATGAACCCCTCGGCGCCCTCGACAAGCAATTGCGTGAACACATGCAGATGGAGATCAAGCACCTGCACCAGCGCCTCGGCGTGACCGTGGTCTACGTGACCCACGATCAGGGCGAAGCGCTGACCATGTCCGACCGCGTTGCCGTGTTCCATCAAGGCGAGATCCAGCAGATCGCGCCGCCACGCACGCTGTATGAAGAGCCGAAGAACACTTTCGTCGCCAACTTCATCGGCGAGAACAACCGTCTCAACGGACGCCTGCTCAGCCAGAGCGGCGAGCGTTGTGTGGTCGAGTTGGGCCGTGGCGAAAAGGTCGAGGCGCTGGCAGTCAACGTCGGCCAGACCGGCGAGCCGGTGACCCTGTCGATCCGTCCGGAGCGCGTCAGCCTCAATGGTTCGAGCGACCAGTGTGTCAACCGCTTCTCAGGGAGGGTGGCGGAATTCATCTATCTGGGCGACCACGTCCGGGTGCGCCTGGAAGTCTGCGGCAAGAGCGACTTCTTCGTGAAACAGCCGATTGCCGAGCTCGATCCTGCACTCAGCGTCGGTGACGTGGTACCGCTTGGCTGGCAGGTCGAGCACGTACGCGCGCTCGATCCGCTTTCAGAAGTGCATTAAGAGGCGCACCAAGCGCCCCGGCAATACCAACACCAACCCTGCACGTGGAGAGAACAATAAATGTTGAGATCCCTGAAGTTCACCGCCCTGACTCTGGGCCTGATGGGTGCGACCGGCGCGATGGCTGCCGGCCCGGACTTGACCGTGGTGTCGTTTGGCGGGGCGAACAAGGCGGCGCAAGTCAAAGCCTTCTATGCACCGTGGGAAGCGGCGGGCAACGGCAAGATCGTTGCCGGCGAATACAACGGCGAAATGGCCAAGGTCAAAGCCATGGTTGACACCAAGAGCGTGTCCTGGGACCTGGTCGAAGTTGAATCGCCAGAGCTGTCCCGTGGTTGCGACGAAGACATGTTCGAGCAACTCGACCCGGCGCTGTTCGGCAAGAGCGAAGACTACGTCAAAGGCGCGATTCAGCCTTGCGGCGTGGGCTTCTTCGTTTGGTCGACCGTATTGGCTTACAACGCTGACAAGCTGAAAACTGCACCGACCAGTTGGGCGGATTTCTGGGACACGAAGAAATTTCCCGGCAAGCGTGGCCTGCGCAAAGGCGCCAAGTACACCCTCGAATTTGCGCTGATGGCCGATGGTGTGGCGCCGAAAGACGTCTACAAAGAGCTGGCGAGCAAGGGCGGACAGGATCGTGCCTTCAAGAAACTCGATGAGCTCAAGCCAAGCATTCAGTGGTGGGAGGCCGGCGCACAGCCGCCGCAGTACCTCGCATCCGGTGACGTGGTGATGAGCTCGGCCTACAACGGTCGCATCGCGGCGGTGCAGAAAGAATCCAACCTGAAAGTGGTATGGAACGGCGGCATCTACGACTTCGACGCGTGGGCCATTCCTAAAGGTCTGGACGCCAAGCGCGCGGAAGCTGCGAAAAAATTCATCGCTTTCTCGGTGCAGCCGCAGCAGCAGAAGACCTACTCGGAAAACATCGCCTACGGCCCGGCCAACACCCAGGCCGTGCCGCTGCTGGCCAAGGATGTCCTGAAAGACATGCCGACCACCCCGGAAAACATCGCCAACCAGGTGCAGATCGACGTCAGCTTCTGGGCTGACAACGGCGAACAACTGGAACAGCGCTTCAATTCCTGGGCGGCAAAATAACCCAGCTCAAAACTGGATGAGAACTCCTGTGGCGAGGGAGCTTGCTCCCGCTTGAGTGCCCAGCACTCACAAAATTGGCAGTGCCAACCCGATTTTGGGGCCGCTTCGCAGCCCAGCGCGAGCAAGCTCGCTCGCCACAGGGGCCGCCATCCTCAGCGTGGTGGTTCAACACAACAGCGGCGGTTCGCCACCTCTGTAACGATCAAAGATTTGCGGAGTACGTCATGGCCATCGCCGTTCCCCTGAACGAGGGCGCCAGCCCCACCTTGAAGCAGAAGCTCAAGCGCGCCGAGCGGGTCAACCGCTGGAAGGCCCAGGCGCTGATTGCGCCGCTGGTGCTGTTCCTGCTGCTGGTGTTTCTGGTGCCGATCGTGGCGCTGCTCTATAAAAGCGTCGGCAACCCGGAAGTGGTTGGCGGCATGCCGCGCACGGTCACTGCCATCGCCAGTTGGGACGGCCGCGGCCTGCCTGCCGAGCCGGTGTACAAGGCGGCCAGCGAAGACCTCGCCGAAGCACGCAAAAACCAGACGCTGGGTGATCTGTCCAAGCGCTTGAACATGGAGTTGGCCGGCTATCGCAGCCTGCTGACCAAAACCGCCCGGGCGCTGCCGTTCGCCAGCGAACCGGCCTCCTATAAAGAAGCCCTGGAAGCACTCGACGAGCGTTGGGGCGACCCGGCTTACTGGCAAGCGGTGAAACGCAACACCAGTAGCATCACTCCGTATTACCTGCTGGCGGCAGTCGATCACCGCATCGACGACCTCGGCGAACTGGCCCCGGCCACCCCGGATCAGGCGATCTACCTCGACATCTTCGCCCGTACCTTCTGGATGGGCCTGGTCATCACCGTGATCTGCCTGTTGCTCGCGTACCCACTGGCCTACTTGCTGGCGAACCTGCCTTCGCGGCAGAGCAACCTGTTGATGATTCTGGTGCTGCTGCCGTTCTGGACCTCGATTCTGGTGCGGGTCGCGGCGTGGATCGTGCTGCTGCAATCCGGCGGCCTGATCAACAGCGCGCTGCTGGCCATGGGCATCATCGATAAACCGCTGGAACTGGTGTTCAACCGCACCGGCGTGTACATCTCGATGGTGCACATCCTGCTGCCGTTCATGATTCTGCCGATCTACAGCGTGATGAAGGGCATCTCGCCAACCTACATGCGCGCGGCGATTTCTCTCGGCTGTCATCCGTTCGCCAGTTTCTGGCGCGTGTACTTCCCGCAGACCTACGCCGGTGTCGGCGCCGGCTGCCTGTTGGTGTTCATCCTCGCCATCGGCTACTACATCACGCCGGCGCTGCTCGGCAGCCCGAACGACCAAATGGTCAGCTACTTCGTCGCGTTCTACACCAACACCAGCATCAACTGGGGCATGGCCACCGCGCTCGGCGGTCTGCTGTTGCTGGCGACCGTGGTGCTTTATCTGATCTACAGCTGGCTGGTCGGCGCCAGTCGCCTGCGCCTGAGCTAAGGGGAATTTGCGATGCTGAGTCCTTACATGTCGCCCATCGAACGGGTGTGGTTCTACAGCCTGCGGATCCTCTGCGGCCTGATCCTGTTGTTCCTGATCCTGCCGGTGCTGGTGATCGTACCGCTGTCGTTCAACTCGGGAAGTTTCCTGGTCTATCCGCTGCAGGGTTTCTCGCTGCAGTGGTACCACGACTTCTTCGCCTCGGCGGAATGGATGCGTGCGCTGAAGAACAGCATCATCGTCGCCCCGGCCGCGACTGTGCTGGCGATGATCTTCGGCACCCTGGCGGCGATCGGCCTGACCCGGGGCGACTTCCCCGGCAAATCGCTGGTGATGGCGCTGGTGATTTCGCCGATGGTGGTGCCGGTGGTGATCATCGGTGTGGCGAGCTATCTGTTCTTCGCGCCGCTGGGGCTGGGCAACAGCTTCTTTTCGCTGATCGTCGTGCATGCGGTATTGGGTGTGCCGTTTGTGATCATCACCGTGTCGGCGACGTTGCAGGGCTTCAATCACAATCTGGTACGCGCGGCGGCCAGCCTGGGGGCGTCGCCGCTCACCGCGTTCCGCCGGGTGACCTTGCCGCTGATTGCGCCCGGGGTGATTTCCGGGGCGCTGTTTGCCTTTGCGACATCGTTTGACGAAGTGGTGGTGACGCTGTTTCTCGCAGGTCCCGAGCAGGCGACGTTGCCACGGCAGATGTTCAGCGGGATTCGCGAGAACCTCAGCCCGACGATTGCGGCGGCGGCGACGTTGCTGATCGCCTTCTCCGTCATCCTGCTGCTGACCCTGGAATGGTTGCGCGGGCGTAGCGAGAAACTGCGCACCGCTCAGATCTAAAATCAAGATCAAAAGCTTACCCCCTCACCCCAGCCCTCTCCCCCAAGGGGGCGAGGGGGAAGGGAGCAGATCTTCGTGGCTTTCGCGGCCGGAGTTCGACTCGGTAATTCAGGTCGATGTACTTCGAGAGTACAACTCGGTCAGTCCCCTCTCCCTCCGGGAGAGGGTTAGGGTGAGGGGCTCTTGATCTTTTACCGGTCAACCATTCACCACCTGAATAGCAGACAACCCCAAATCCCCAGCTAATCTTGTGCCCAGCTCCCACATCTATAAGAGGCTGCGCACCATGAGTCTGTCCCAGTTCAAAATCGCTCACAAACTGATCACCGGCGCCGCAGCCATCGAGCAACTGGCGGCGGAGCTCACGCGCCTCGATGTCGACAACCCGCTGATCGTCACCGACGCGGCGCTGGTCAAATCCGGCACCGTCGAGCTGGCGCTGGCACAACTCGGCGGGCGCGACTACGAGATTTTCGACCGGGTGCTGCCCGACCCGGAAATCGCCATCGTCGAAGACTGCATGCGCGCCTACCGTGAGGGCGGGCATGACGGTTTGATCGGCCTCGGCGGTGGCAGCGCCATCGACATCGCCAAGAGCGTCGCCGCCTACGCCGGTTATCACGGCGCGCTGGAAGACTTGTTCGGCGTTGATCAGGTGCCGCGCAAGGGCCCGCCGCTGATCGCCATCCCGACCACCGCCGGCACCGGTTCCGAAGTCACCAACGTGGCGATCCTCTCCGACAAGGTCGCGCAGTTGAAGAAAGGCATCGTCAGCGACTATCTGTTGCCGGACGTGGCGCTGGTCAGTCCGCAAATGACCCTGACCTGCCCGCGCAGTGTCACCGCCGCCAGTGGCGTCGATGCGCTGGTGCACGCCATCGAGTCGTATCTGTCAGTGAACGCGTCGCCGATCACCGACTCCCTCGCCATCGGCGCAATCAAGTTGATCGCCGGCGCCTTGCCCAAGGCCTACGCCAATGGCGCCAACCTGCAAGCGCGCGAAGATATGGCCACCGCCAGCCTGATGGCCGGCATGGCGTTCGGCAATGCCGGAGTCGGCGCGGTGCATGCGCTGGCGTATCCGCTGGGCGGGCGTTTCAATATTGCCCACGGCGTCAGCAACGCCTTGTTGCTGCCCTATGTGATGACCTGGAACAAAATGGCCTGTGTCGAACGCATGCAGGATATTGCCGAAGCCATGGGTGTGAAGACCGCTCATCTGAGTGCCAGCGAAGCAGCGGACAAAGCCGTGCAGGCCATGAGCGATTTGTGCGCGGCGGTGGAAATCCCTGCCGGGCTGCGCAGTTTCGGCGTGCCGGAAGAAGCGATCCCGGCCATGGCCGTAGAGGCCGCCGGCATTGAGCGACTGATGCGCAACAACCCGCGCCAACTCAGCGCCGGCGACATCGAGAAGATCTATCGCGCGGCCTACTGAGTTACGGTCGCTTGGGGCTCATGGCACAACCCAATCATCGCGGTCCCGGTGCGCACGTGGAAACTTGAGGTATACAATGCGCGCCATCGTGATTTAGCTCAGCACAGGTGCGTCATGCAGCCCTTCGTAATTGCTCCGTCGATCCTCTCCGCCGACTTCGCCCGCCTCGGCGAGGAAGTGGACAACGTTCTCGCCGCCGGCGCCGACTTCGTCCATTTCGACGTCATGGACAACCACTACGTGCCGAACCTGACGATCGGCCCGATGGTTTGCGCAGCACTGCGCAAGTACGGCGTCACCGCGCCGATCGACGCGCACCTGATGGTCAGCCCGGTGGACCGCATCGTTGGCGACTTCATCGAAGCCGGCGCGACCTACATCACCTTCCACCCGGAAGCCACGCTGCACGTTGATCGCTCGTTGCAACTGATCCGTGAAGGCGGTTGCAAATCCGGCCTGGTGTTCAACCCGGCGACCCCGCTGGACGTGCTCAAGTACGTGATCGACAAGGTCGACATGGTCCTGCTGATGAGCGTCAACCCGGGCTTCGGCGGGCAGAAGTTCATTCCCGGCACCCTCGACAAACTGCGTGAAGCGCGGACGATCATCGACGCTTCGGGGCGCGATATCCGTCTGGAAATCGACGGCGGCGTCAACGTCAACAACATCCGCGAAATCGCCGCCGCCGGCGCTGACACCTTTGTCGCCGGCTCGGCCATTTTCAATGCGCCGAACTATCAGGAAGTCATCGACAAGATGCGTTCCGAACTGGCACTGGCGCGCCCATGAGCGGTTTTGAGCAGCTGTTCCCGGGGCAATTGCCACGGTTGGTGATGTTCGATCTGGATGGCACGCTGATCGATTCGGTTCCCGACCTGGCAGCGGCGGTGGACACCATGCTGCTCTCCCTCGGTCGTCCGCCGGCGGGTATCGAGGCGGTGCGCGAATGGGTCGGCAATGGCGCGCCGGTGCTGGTGCGTCGGGCCTTGGCGGGTGGCATCGATCATTCGGCGGTGGATGACGCCGAAGCCGAGCGCGCATTGGAAATTTTCATGGAGGCGTACGGCGCCAGCCATGAGCTGACCGTGGTCTATCCCGGTGTGCGCGACACGCTCAAGTGGCTGCACAAGCAAGGCGTGGCCATGGCGTTGATCACCAACAAGCCCGAGCGGTTCGTCGCGCCGCTGCTCGATCAGATGAAGATCGGCCGCTACTTCAAGTGGATCATCGGCGGCGATACCCTGCCGCAGAAGAAACCTGACCCGGCGGCGCTGTTTTTCGTGATGAAAATGGCCAACATTCCGGCCTCGCAATCGTTGTTCGTCGGCGACTCGCGCAGCGATGTGCAGGCGGCGAAAGCGGCGGGGGTCAAATGTGTGGCGCTCAGTTACGGCTACAACCATGGCCGGCCGATTGCCGAGGAATCCCCGGCTCTGGTGATCGACGATTTGCGCAAGCTAATTCCCGGTTGCCTGGATCTGGCCGGTGGGATAACGTTGCCCGACGCTGTTCAACCCCCTTCTGGAAACGCCATCGTGGTGGTCACCCGCAAACTCTGGATGAAAGTCATCAAGGCCCTGGCCCGCTGGCGTTGGCGCGCCTGACTGATTCTGGCCGGCCCTGCCGGCGCGTTTGCCTGACTGACTGATTGCACCTCACACCACGAGGCACCTTATGATTCGCGAAGAATTCCTGCGTCTGGCCACTGACGGCTATAACCGCATCCCGCTGGCCTGCGAAACCCTGGCCGACTTCGACACGCCGCTGTCGATCTACCTGAAACTGGCTGACCAGCCCAACTCCTACCTGCTCGAATCGGTGCAGGGCGGCGAGAAGTGGGGCCGTTACTCGATCATCGGTCTGCCGTGCCGCACCGTGCTGCGGGTGCACGACCATCACATCAGCATCACCGTTGATGGCGTCGAGACTGAAAGCCACGATGTTGAAGATCCGCTGGCCTTCGTCGAAGCCTTCAAGGCGCGCTACAACGTGCCGACCATCGCCGGTCTGCCGCGTTTCAACGGTGGCCTGGTCGGTTACTTCGGTTACGACTGCGTGCGCTATGTCGAGAAGCGTCTGGGCAAGTGTCCGAACCCGGATCCGTTGGGCGTGCCGGACATTCTGCTGATGGTGTCCGACGCGGTCGTGGTGTTCGACAACCTGGCCGGCAAGATGCACGCGATTGTCCTTGCCGACCCAGCCCAGGCCGATGCCTTCGAGCAAGGCCAGGCGCGTTTGCAGGAGTTGCTCGAGCAACTGCGTCAGCCGATCACCCCGCGTCGTGGCCTGGATTTCAGCAAACAGCAATCGGCCGATCCGGTGTTCCGTTCGAGCTTCACTCAGGACGATTACGAAAAAGCCGTCGACACCATCAAGGAATACATCCTTGCCGGCGACTGCATGCAGGTCGTGCCGTCGCAGCGTATGTCGATCGACTTCAAGGCTGCGCCGATCGATCTGTACCGCGCCCTGCGCTGCTTCAACCCGACTCCGTATATGTACTTCTTCAACTTCGGCGACTTCCATGTCGTCGGCAGTTCGCCGGAAGTGCTGGTGCGCGTTGAAGACAACCTGATCACCGTGCGCCCGATTGCCGGCACGCGTCCACGCGGTGCGACTGAAGAAGCCGATGTGGCGCTGGAGCAGGATCTGCTCTCGGATGACAAGGAGATCGCCGAGCACTTGATGCTGATTGATCTGGGCCGCAACGACACCGGGCGCGTCTCGGAAATCGGTTCGGTGAAGCTCACCGAGAAAATGGTCATCGAGCGTTATTCCAACGTCATGCACATCGTCTCCAACGTCACCGGCCAGTTGAAGTCGGGCCTGACGGCCATGGACGCACTGCGGGCGATTCTGCCGGCGGGGACTTTGTCCGGGGCGCCGAAGATTCGCGCGATGGAAATCATCGACGAACTCGAGCCGGTCAAGCGCGGGGTGTATGGCGGCGCGGTCGGTTACTTTGCCTGGAACGGCAACATGGACACCGCCATTGCCATCCGTACCGCTGTGATCAAGAACGGCGAGCTGCATGTGCAGGCCGGTGGCGGCATCGTCGCCGACTCGGTGCCGGCGCTGGAATGGGAAGAAACCCTGAACAAACGCCGCGCGATGTTCCGCGCCGTGGCCCTGGCCGAGCAGACCCCGGAAATTTGAGCCAACACCAAACCCTTGTAGGAGTGAGCCTGCTCGCGATAGCGGTGTGTCAGACAGCAAATTTGTTGAATGTTGATTCGCTATCGCGAGCAGGCTCACTCCTACATCTGATCTGTGTACGGCAATAAAAAAGCGGCGCCAGTCAGGGCGCCGCTTTTTTTTGCATCCATCACTCAGAAATCCAGCACAACCCCGACATTCAATCCCTGCTGTTTGAAGTCATCGTCCTTGCGCAACGTATACCCCCCACGCAGCGCCAGGTCCGCCGTCAGCTTGTGACTGACGCCAAGGCTCAAGCGGTTCAGATGGCTCGCCGGTGTATAGCCTTCAAGGGTGAAGTCATTGGCCGGCAGGGTATTGAGGGCGATGTTGACCTTCTGCACGTCATCTTCGTATTCACGCTCATGCGCGTATTCGCCGTACACCTGCGTTTGCGCGGTGAAGTTGTACTTGCCCTGAATGCCCAGGCCCAGACGTTTCGAATCGCGGCTCTGGTCATCGAAGGTCAACGCCGTGGCGCGATTGCTCTTTTCCGAGTAACCGTCGACATCGACACTGGCGTAATCGGCGCTGACAAATGGCGACAGGTGCCATTGGCTGCCGGGTTGGGCAATGTCATAACCGAGGCGCGTGCTGAACGCCCACAGGCTGCCGTCGGTATCGCCTTTCTCCGCACCCTCGCTGGCGCCGAGGTCGAACTTGCGCTTGAGATTGTCGTAGTCGAGTTTGCCGCCGGTCAGCGCGGCGTCGGCCCACCAGCGATTCTGCTGGAACTGGGCGAACGCGGTGGCCATGTAGCTGTTGAGTTTGTAGTCGGAGTCGTTGTGGCCGGCCTCGAGATTCTGCCGGTACAAACCGGCCGCCACGCCCACGCGCCAGGCTTCGTTCAGGCGATAGCTGCCGCCGACGTTGAGGTTGTAACCGCTGCCATCGGCACTGGCGCCGCTGCTCTGGCTGTCGACATCCAGATGCTGTCCGCCCGCCGAGACGATAGCGCGCCATTGGCCGACCGCTTGCCAGTTTTCCCAATCCGCCTGCCATTGGTTACGCAATTCATCCTGATGCGCACGCACGGTGCCGTGGGCCATTTCCGGCAACAGGCTCAGTTCCCACGGCGCTGCCAGTAGAGAGTAGGCGTAATCGGCGATGAGTTTCTGCCCGGATTCGGTCGGGTGCACGCCATCGTTGTAGATCAGCTTGGTCGGATCCGGCGTAGCACTGTTGATCCCGTAGCGGGCGTTTTCCGGGCAGCCACTGCCACTGAAGCAGGTCGCGGTGAGGTTCTGGTCAGTGGCCAGACCGAAGCGCCCCGGGTCGGCGAAGACTTCCGAGAGCAGCACCGGAATGTTCAGCGGAATGACTTCGGCGTTGATGCCTTGCAGGCGCGTCACCAACTGGCTGTTGAACTGGTTGGCGAGGGTGCTGCTGAACGCTTGCAGCGGCGTGCCATTGATGGCAGGTGTCAGGCCCACGTCGGGCAGCAGCCAGACCATCACGTACTTGGCGCCGGCGCTCTGCAGAGTCTGCACGCTGTCGGCCAGCCGATCGGCAGCGGCGTTGGCTTGGGGCAGGCTGAGAATGCGGCCCTGAAGGAAGTCGTTGCCGCCACCGGAAATGTAATACAGCGCATTCGGGTCGGCGCGAAAACCATTCGACGGCAGGTAACCGGCGCGGGTGCGTTCGCCGGTGGCCGATTGGGTGGTGATCGAGTCGAGAATCTGGTCAGTGCGATAGCCGCCGACCGCCCAGTTGTTGCCGTCGGGCTGGCCGTTTGCCGCGCGCACCGCGGAGCTGGACGAGGCAGTCTGGTCGGGGGAAAAGCCCAGGCGACCGCCAAGCAACTGTGTGGAATTCAATGAATAAACTTCGCCGCTGCCATCCCGATATACCGGCCCGGTGCGGTTGGTGTAGCGCTCGGTGGAGCCCGCCGGGCCGCCCGTGTCGGCGAAGGTGCCGGCGTCGTTGAGGCTGTCGCCGAATACGATGAAGCTTGAATAAGGGTTGGGTGCTGCATTGGCCTGGGCGCAGGCCAGTGCGAGCAAGCAGCCGGCCAGCGGTACAAACAACGTTTGTCTGATCATGAGCAAGTCCGTTTATTTATTGTTGTAGGTGAACGAAACGACAGTACCAAAAACGTTCGGCGTTTTGCCATCGGTCGCGAATCCTTCTGCCGTTTCATAACCCGCAGGCCCCGCCATATTGCACGCTCCGCCCAGCTAAGTTACTGTGCCGGAACGTATGAACGAGACCTTCCCCGTGTTGATCACCAGCAAACTTCTGGATCAAGTCATCAAGGCACACGCCCGCTGGCGTTGGCGCGCCTGAATCTTCTCTGCCGGCCCCCGCCGGATCTGTATCGCTTTGCCTTCCTTGTCTGTTTGAAATGCCGCTGTGCTGGCGCTCTCTGCGCGTCCGACATCGCGCAGCGCCCTGCGGGCAAGTCATCTGAAGGCTGTCATCAAGTCAGAATTCAAGAGGTTCGAAACGCCATGTTGCTGATGATCGACAACTACGACTCCTTTACCTACAACGTTGTGCAATACCTCGGCGAGCTGGGTGCCGAAGTCAAAGTGGTGCGCAACGACGAACTGACCATCGCCGAAATCGAAGCGCTGAATCCCGAGCGCATCGTGGTTTCCCCCGGGCCGTGCACGCCCACCGAGGCGGGCGTTTCCATTGACGCGATCAAGCACTTCGCCGGCAAACTGCCGATCCTCGGCGTGTGCCTGGGCCACCAGTCCATCGGCCAGGCCTTCGGCGGTGATGTGGTGCGTGCCCGCCAAGTCATGCACGGTAAGACTAGCCCGGTATTCCACGAGGACAAGGGCGTGTTTGCCGGCCTCAATCATCCGCTCACCGTTACCCGCTATCACTCGCTGATCGTCAAGCACGAGAGCCTGCCCGATTGCCTGGAACTGACCGCGTGGACCCAACACGACGACGGCTCGGTCGACGAAATCATGGGCCTGCGTCACAAGACCCTGAACATCGAGGGCGTACAGTTCCACCCCGAGTCGATCCTCACCGAGCAGGGTCATGAACTGTTTGCCAATTTCCTCAAACAAACCGGCGGCACGCGCTAAGGACTTCCCATGAATATCAAGACAGCCCTGAGCCGTATCGTCGATCACCTCGACCTCAGTACCGATGAAATGCGCGATGTGATGCGCGAAATCATGACCGGCCAGTGCACCGAAGCGCAGATCGGCGCGTTCATGATGGCCATGCGCATGAAGAGCGAGAGCATCGACGAGATCGTCGGCGCCGTGTCGGTGATGCGTGAGCTGGCCGATCAGGTCGAGCTGAAAACCCTCGACGGCGTGGTCGATGTGGTCGGCACCGGCGGTGACGGTGCGAACATCTTCAACGTCTCGACCGCGTCTTCCTTTGTTGTTGCAGCGGCCGGTTGCACCGTGGCCAAGCATGGCAACCGCGCAGTCTCCGGCAAGAGCGGCAGCGCCGATCTGCTGGAGGCTGCCGGCATTTACCTGAACCTCACCCCGGTACAGGTCGCGCGCTGCATCGACAACGTCGGTATCGGTTTCATGTTTGCCCAGACTCACCACAAAGCGATGAAGTACGCCGCCGGCCCGCGCCGCGAACTCGGCCTGCGCACGCTGTTCAACATGCTCGGCCCGCTTACGAATCCGGCCGGTGTGAAACATCAAGTGGTAGGCGTGTTTACTCAGGCGCTGTGCCGGCCATTGGCCGAAGTCTTGCAGCGACTGGGCAGCAAACACGTGCTGGTGGTGCATTCGAAGGACGGTCTGGATGAATTCAGCCTCGCCGCTCCGACCTTTGTCGCCGAACTTAAAAACAACGAAATCACTGAGTATTGGGTCGAACCGGAAGACCTCGGCATGAAGAGCCAGAGTCTGCACGGCCTCTCGGTCGAGGGCCCGGAAGCATCGCTGGCGCTGATCCGCGATGCCCTCGGCAAGCGCAAAACCGAAAACGGCCAGAAAGCGGCCGAGATGATTGTGCTCAATGCCGGTGCGGCGCTGTATGCCGCCGACCTGGCAAGCAGTCTGAAACAAGGTGTGGAGCTGGCGCACGACGCGCTGCACACCGGCCTCGCTCGGGAAAAACTCGAGGAGCTGGGTGCCTTTACCGCGGTATTCAAAGTGGAGAATGAAGGATGAGTGTACCGACGGTTCTGGAAAACATTCTGGCGCGCAAGGTTGAGGAAGTCGCCGAGCGCAGCGCTCGGGTCAGCCTGAGCGAGCTGGAAGGTCTGGCCAAGGCGGCCGATGCACCCCGTGGTTTTGCCCAGGCATTGCTGGCGCAAGCGAAGAAGAAACAGCCGGCAGTGATTGCTGAAATCAAAAAGGCCTCGCCGAGCAAAGGCGTGATCCGCGAAGACTTCGTGCCGGCCGACATCGCCAAGAGCTACGAAAAGGGCGGGGCGACTTGCCTGTCGGTGCTGACCGACATCGATTACTTCCAGGGCGCCGATGCGTATCTGCAACAGGCACGCGCTGCGTGCAAGCTGCCGGTGATCCGCAAGGACTTCATGATCGATCCGTACCAGATCGTTGAAGCCCGCGCGCTTGGCGCCGATTGCGTGCTCCTGATCGTCTCCGCGCTCGACGACGTGAAAATGGCCGAACTGGCCGCCGTGGCCAAGGGCGTCGGTCTCGACGTATTGGTGGAAGTGCACGACGGTGACGAACTGGAACGCGCGCTGAAGACCCTCGACACGCCGCTGGTTGGCGTCAACAACCGCAACCTGCACACCTTTGATGTCAGCCTGGAAACCACTCTCGACCTGCTGCCGCGCATCCCGCGCGATCGCCTGGTGATCACCGAGAGCGGCATCCTCAATCGGGCCGACGTCGAGCTGATGGAAATCAGCGATGTGTATTCGTTCCTGGTCGGCGAAGCGTTCATGCGCGCGGAAAACCCGGGCGTTGAATTGCAGCGCTTGTTCTTCCCGGAGCGGGGCGGTCCAGTCGTCAGCGGTTCGACCCTCGACTGACCGCGTCGCCCTCATTCGCGAGCAGACTCGCTCCCACAGGGAAATGCATTCCAGTGTGGGCGCGAGCCTGCTCGCGAAACGGCCCTGCATTCCGTCAAAGAAATTC
>NZ_QETJ01000130.1:0-14504 GCF_003105095.1 Pseudomonas sp. NDM
GCCTTCGGCAGCTCCTACAGGGAACGCATTCCAATGTGGGAGCTGCCGAAGGCTGCGATCTTTGCGATCTAGTCCAGACCCAACTTCTTCAGCCGATAACGCATCGACCGAAACGACAGACTCAACCGCTGCGCCGCCGCCGTGCGGTTCCAGCGGGTTTCCTCCAGCGCCTGCAGAATGAGTTTGCGCTCGACGCTCTCCAGATAATCCTCGAGATTGTCGATCTGCGTCAGATCAGCCGTCGCCCCATCCGCGGCGCAATTTCCTTCGCTCAAACGCAGATCCTGCGCTTCGATCGTGCGCTGTTCACACAAGGTGTGCGCGCGTTCGAGGACATTCTCCAGTTCGCGCACGTTGCCGGGAAAGCGATAGTTCTTCAGCGCCTCCAGCGCTTGCGGATGCAGGCGCGCTTCGGGTTGTCCAGTGTCCTTGGCCAGACGCTTGAGCACATGCATGGCGAGCGCCTCGATGTCGTCGCGACGTTCTCGCAGGGAGGGCACGCGCAGTTCAATGACGTTGAGCCGGTAATACAGATCCTGACGGAAGCGCTCGGCCGCGACTTCGGCTTCAAGGTCTTTGTGTGTGGCGCACAGGATGCGCACGTCGACCACCGTTTCCTGCTGGCCGCCGACGCTGCGCACGGCTTTTTCCTGAATCGCCCGCAGCAGTTTCACCTGCATCGGCAGTGGCAGATCGGCAACTTCATCGAGAAACAGAGTGCCGCCATGGGCCGCCTGGAACAGCCCCGGCTTGTCTTCGACGGCACCGGTGAAACTGCCTTTGCGGTGGCCGAAGAATTCGCTTTCCATCAGCTCCGACGGAATCGCCCCGCAGTTCACCGGCACAAAGGGCTGGCTCGCGCGCGGGCCTTGTTCGTGAATCAGGCGCGCGACCAGTTCCTTGCCGCTGCCGGATTCACCGCTGATGTACACCGGCGCCTGGCTGCGCGCGAGCTTGTCGATCTGCTTGCGCAGATTGGCCATCGGCGGCGAGTCGCCCAGCAAGCGTCGCTCGATTGCCGTACTCAGGCCACCGGCTGTCGGCATGCGCAGCGCCGAACTGACCAGTTCGCGCAGTCGCGGCAGCTCCACTGGTTTGGTGAGGAAATCGAACGCGCCGGCCTTCAGCGCATTGATCGCCGTTTCCAGGCTTCCGTACGCGGTGATCATCGCCACCGGCAGATGCGGAGCGCGCTGCTGGATGTGTTGCACCAGCTCCAGCCCGGTGCCGTCGGGCAGGCGCATGTCGGTCAGGCACAGGTCAAAGTGCTCGCGCTGTAACAGCGCCTGAGCCTCGCCCAGGTTGCGTGCGCTGAAGGTCTCGAGTTTCATCCGTCCCAGGGTGATTTCCAGGAGCTCGCGGATATCCGGTTCGTCGTCGACGATAAGAATTTTTTGCCGTGGGCTTGTATTCAACTTTGTTTCCGTCCGTGAGCAAAGGTGATGCGAAAGCAGCCGCCGCCTTGGCGTGATTTGAAGTCTAGGCGTGCCTGGTTGCTTTCGCACAGCTCACGGGACAGATAAAGGCCAAGACCGGTGCCCTGGCTGCTGGTGGTGAAGAACGGTTCGAACAGATGCGCCTGCTCGTCGGCCGACACGCCGGGGCCGTTGTCCTGCACTTCGAGTACTGCCAACTGGCTGTCGGGGTCGACGAACAGCGCCAGCCAGACCTCGGCCTGCTCGTGCAACTGGGCACTGTGCCGCCAGGCGTTGCGTATCAGATTGTCGAGAATCTGCCGCAGCTGGTTGGGGTCCATCAGCGTGGTGAAGTCGCCCGAATTGATCCGTAGATGAATGTGCTGGCGCTCGGTGGCCTGCTCGCGGGTTTCGCCGACGAAGTCTTCCAGCCACGGCTTGAGGTCCAGCCGTTGCGGTGCGCTTTGCTGACGGCGGGACAATTGCAGGACGTTTTCGATGACTCGGTTCATGCGCTGGGAGTGATCTTGAATAATCTGCGTCAGACGCCGATCCGCGCTATCGAGTTCCTCGGACTCGGCCAACAGCTGCGCGGCATGACTGATTGCGCCCAACGGATTGCGAATTTCGTGGGAGATGCCCGCGGTCAAACGCCCGAGCGCAGCGAGTTTGAGTTGCTGCGCCTGTTGAGTGATTTGCGCCAGATCTTCGAGAAACACCAGGGTCTGCTGGTTCGGGCTCTGCTCGAGGGCGATGAAGCTTGGTTGCAGCTCGAGGCCGTTGCCGGGGATTTTCAGGCTCTGCGGGCGCAAGGTCGGGTTGTTGCGCCACAGTTGCAGGCGATCGACCAGCGCGGGCGAATACTCATCGATCAAATGACCTTGCAGGTGGCTATGGCCGAGCAGGCTCTGCGCGCTGTGATTGGCCAGTTGCACCCGGCGTTGCTCATCGAGCACCAGAATGCCAGTGCGCATGCGTTGCAGGATCAACGCGTTGAGCGCTTCCAGGCCAACCACTTCACTGGCGCGCTGTTCGGCGAGGGTTTCACTGACTTCGAGGCGGCGGATCAGCCCTTGCACCAGCAACGAGGCGGCAAAGCACAGCGCGCCGAGGGTGCCGGCTTGCAGGTAGGCGTTGGCGCTGAGGGGATGGCTGAAGCTCAGCACAAAGCTCAGGCCGACAATGCCGATCGCCGCGATGGCGGCAATCAGCAGGCCGATGCGCCGGCGCAGCAGGGTATTGCTGATCGCCACCGAGACGACCAGCAGATTGCCCAGCGCACTGGCGACGCCGCCAGCGGCGTAGAACAGGCCGCACAACAGCAGCACATCGACCAACGCTAAAGTGAACAGTTGCGCCGGGCGCCGGGTGTTTTCGAGGAACACCACCAGCAGCATATTGATGATCAGATACAGCCAGCTGCCACCGCGCAGCAGATCGTCGTTGGCCGACGTCAGCAGGCGGTTGTCCATGTTGCTGGAGATCAGCAGCACCAGGGTGATGCCGACACTCAAGCGGTACAGGTGATAAAGGCGCAGCAGACGCTGCGCCTGTTTCTGGTCGGCGTTGGCGGCCTCAGCGACCACTGGCGCCCGGGCCTTGCTCAAGATGAGCCTGGCTGCAATACCATTGTTGCTGGTTACCCAGGGCGCGGTCGCGCGGCAGGTGCACGCCGCAATGTGCGCAACGCACCATCGGCGGGGCGTCCTGTTCGCGTGGCGATCGGGTGGACGAGGCGGGGGCCTTGAATTTGCGCCAGAGCCAGATGGCGGCGAAGATCAGGGCAATCCAGAACAATAAACGAAGCATGATGAGCGGCTTTTCGACTGATGATCCGGCAGTTTAGCCAAGGACCCGAGCAGCGCACAGCCTATTAAAGCGCGGCAATAAAAAAGGGAGATCCGCAGATCTCCCTTTTTCGTACAACCGGTGTGTTCAGTCGAACACGCCGAAGGTCATGTAGCTGAACCACGAGCGGTCGGTGTCGCTGGATTCAGGCTCTGGCTCTTCGATCACGTCGCCGTTTTCATCTTTAGGCTTGAGCTCGTTCGGGATCGCGTCTTTCGCGTCCTGGAACTGCTTCTGCACGTCCTGGTTGGCGCGGGTCTCGCCCGGCGGCAGCGGTGGACGGGATTCGATCAGGCCCAACGTCGCCTTGCTCAGGAACGAACGGTTGTCAGCCTCGGCTACGCGTGGCACGAACTGGCCGTCCTGCAGGTTCGGGTGATCCGGGTAGTTGAGTTTCAGGGTTTCCAGACTGGTGGCCGCCAGATCGTCGAGGTGCAGACGCTGGTAGGCTTCGGTCATTACCGCCAGGCCGTCGCCGACCGATGGGGTTTCCTGGAAGTTTTCCACCACGTACTTGCCACGGTTGGCAGCGGCTACGTAAGCCTGACGGGTCAGGTAGTAGTCGGCCACGTGGATTTCGTAGGCGGCCAGCAGGTTGCGCAGGTAGATCATGCGCTGCTTGGCGTCCGGCGCGTAGCGGCTGTTCGGGTAGCGGCTGGTCAACTGGGCGAACTCGTTGTACGAGTCGCGGGCGGCGCCCGGGTCACGCTTGGTCATGTCCAGCGGCAGGAAGCGCGCCAGCAGGCCGACGTCCTGGTCGAACGAGGTCAGACCCTTGAGGTAGTACGCGTAATCCACGTTCGGATGCTGCGGATGCAAACGAATGAAACGCTCGGCGGCGGACTTTGCAGCTTCCGGCTCGGCGTTCTTGTAGTTGGCGTAGATCAACTCCAGCTGAGCCTGATCGGCGTAGCGACCGAACGGATAACGCGACTCCAGAGCCTTCAGCTTGGCTGTGGCACTGGTGTAGCTGTTGTTGTCCAGATCAGTCTGAGCCTGCTGATACAGCTCGGCTTCGCTGAGGTTTTCGTCTACGACTTCCTTCGATGAGCAAGCAGCGGTCAATGCGAGGATGGCGATCAGCAGCAGGTGTTTCACTTGCATGGCGGCTTGCGTCCCTATGACGGCCGCTGTCTTGGGCGGGGCCGTCCTGTTATGATGAGCGCCCCGTTGAAAAGCCTCGGGGCAAAAGACGCCGTATTTAACCACAAGCGCGCAGCCGAAACCAAAGGCTGTGCCGACGCCCAGTCCGAGCATGTCCGATAAAATTGAACTTCGCGCAGAGGTGCCGTCCGAATTGGGCGGCCAACGCCTCGATCAAGTCGCCGCCCAACTCTTCGCTGAGCACTCACGCTCGCGCCTTTCCGCCTGGATCAAAGAAGGTCGCCTGACTGTGGACGGGGCGGTGATCCGCCCGCGCGACATTGTGCATGGCGGTGCCATCCTTGAGCTGACTGCCGAGCAGGAAGCCCAGGGCGAGTGGATCGCCCAGGACATCGAGCTCGATATCGTCTATGAAGACGACGACATCCTGGTGATCAACAAGCCTGCAGGCCTGGTGGTGCACCCGGCTGCCGGTCACGCCGATGGCACCTTGCTCAACGCTTTGTTGCACCATGTGCCGGACATCATCAATGTCCCGCGCGCCGGTATCGTGCATCGTCTGGACAAGGACACCACCGGTCTGATGGTGGTGGCCAAGACCATTCAGGCGCAGACCAAGCTGGTCGCGCAATTGCAGAGCCGCAGCGTCAGCCGCATCTACGAATGCATCGTGATCGGCGTGGTCACCGCCGGCGGCAAGATCAACGCGCCGATCGGTCGTCACGGCCAGCAGCGCCAGCGCATGGCAGTGATGGAAGGCGGCAAGCCTGCCGTCAGCCACTACCGCGTGCTCGAGCGTTTCCGTTCGCACACCCACGTGCGGGTGAAACTGGAAACCGGTCGGACCCACCAGATCCGCGTGCACATGGCGCACATCAACTTCCCGTTGGTCGGCGACCCGGCGTACGGCGGGCGTTTCCGCATTCCGCCAGCGGCCAACCCGACCATGGTTGAATCCCTCAAGCACTTCCCGCGTCAGGCCTTGCACGCGCGCTTCCTTGAACTGGATCACCCGACGAGTGGTGAGCGGATGAGCTGGGAATCGCCGCTGCCGGAAGATTTCGTCTGGCTGCTGACTCTGCTCAAGCAGGATCGCGAGGCCTTCGTCGGATGAACTGGCTGACGCCGGACTGGCCTGCGCCGGCCAGCGTCAGGGCCTGTGTCACCACCCGCGAGGGCGGTGTCAGTGAGGCGCCATTCGATAGCCTCAATCTGGGCGATCACGTCGATGATCGTCCTGAGGCCGTTGCCGAGAACCGTCGGCGTCTGACCGAGCACTTTTCTATACAGCCTGCCTGGTTGCAGCAAGTGCACGGGATAGCCGTGGTTCATGCTGATCCGGGCGTTGTTGCGACGGCAGATGCCAGTTGGACGGCAACGCCGGCTATTGCCTGCGCGGCGATGACGGCAGACTGTTTGCCGGCATTGTTCTGCGATCGTGCCGGCACGCGTGTCGCGGCCGCTCATGCGGGTTGGCGTGGTCTGGCGGCGGGCGTGCTTGAGGCAACTCTCGACAGCCTCGATGTTCCTGCTGACGAGGTACTGGTCTGGCTCGGCCCGGCCATTGGCCCCAAAGCCTTTGAAGTCGGTCCGGAAGTACGGGAAGTCTTCATCAATCAGCTGCCTGAAGCAGCAGAAGCGTTCGTACCGAGCAACAATGCCGGCAAGTTCATGGCTGATATCTATCTGCTGGCGCGCCTGCGTCTGGCTGAACGGGGTGTCACGGCTGTTTATGGTGGCGGTTTCTGCACCGTGACCGATCCGCGCTTCTTTTCTTACCGCCGTGCGTCGCGCACCGGTCGGTTCGCTTCATTGATCTGGCTCACCCGCTAGACTTGCCTGACCTGTATCAACTCTCCGACGCTTGAATCTCCCAGAATCGACCGCATCTACAGTGGTATCTGGCAGGTTTCTTTATTCAGGATGGTTTCTTAGGTCCGGCCTGCTCAAAAGGAAGGTGACCCATGCGTATAGACCGTTTAACCAGCAAATTGCAGTTGGCCCTGTCCGACGCCCAGTCGTTGGCGGTTGGCCACGATCATCCGGCCATCGAGCCGGCGCACTTGATGCAGGCCATGCTTGAACAGCAGGGCGGTTCGATCAAACCGTTGCTGATGCAAGTAGGCTTCGACGTCAACAGCTTGCGTAAAGAGCTGACCAAAGAGCTCGACCAACTACCGAAAATCCAGAACCCGACCGGCGACGTGAACATGTCGCAGGATCTGGCGCGCCTGCTCAATCAGGCCGACCGTCTGGCCCAGCAGAAGGGCGACCAGTTCATCTCCAGCGAACTGGTGCTGCTCGCCGCGATGGACGAAAACAGCAAGCTCGGCAAGTTGCTGCTCGGCCAGGGCGTGAGCAAGAAAGCCCTGGAAAACGCGATCAATAACCTGCGTGGCGGCGAAGCGGTGAATGACGCCAACCACGAAGAGTCGCGGCAGGCGCTGGACAAGTACACCGTCGACCTGACCAAGCGCGCCGAGGACGGCAAGCTCGATCCGGTGATCGGCCGTGACGACGAAATCCGTCGGACCATTCAGGTTCTGCAACGCCGTACCAAGAACAACCCGGTCCTCATCGGTGAACCTGGCGTGGGTAAAACCGCGATCGCTGAAGGTCTGGCCCAGCGCATCATCAATGGCGAAGTGCCGGACGGCCTCAAGGGCAAACGCCTGCTGTCGCTGGACATGGGCGCACTGATTGCCGGTGCCAAGTATCGCGGTGAGTTCGAAGAGCGCCTCAAAGGCCTGCTCAACGAACTGTCGAAGCAGGAAGGGCAGATCATTCTGTTCATCGACGAACTGCACACCATGGTCGGCGCCGGTAAAGGCGAAGGCTCGATGGACGCCGGTAACATGCTCAAACCCGCGCTGGCCCGTGGCGAGTTGCACTGCGTCGGCGCGACCACGCTCAACGAGTACCGCCAATATATAGAGAAGGACGCGGCGCTCGAGCGGCGTTTCCAGAAAGTCCTGGTGGACGAGCCAAGCGAAGAAGACACCATCGCCATTCTGCGTGGCCTCAAGGAACGTTACGAGGTTCACCACAAGGTGGCGATTACTGACGGCGCGATCATCGCCGCGGCCAAGCTCAGCCATCGCTACATCACTGACCGGCAGCTGCCGGACAAGGCCATCGACCTGATCGACGAGGCCGCCAGCCGCATCCGCATGGAGATCGACTCCAAACCGGAAGTACTCGATCGTCTCGAGCGACGCCTGATTCAGCTGAAAGTGGAATCCCAGGCACTGAAGAAAGAAAGCGACGACGCGGCGAAGAAACGCCTGGAAAAACTCCAGGAAGAAATCGAGCGTCACGAGCGTGAGTATTCCGATCTGGAGGAAATCTGGAACTCGGAGAAAGCCGAGGTGCAGGGTTCTGCGCAGATTCAGCAGAAGATCGAACAGTCGCGCCAGGAACTGGAAGCGGCGCGCCGCAAAGGCGACCTGAACCGCATGGCCGAGTTGCAGTACGGGGTGATCCCGGATCTGGAGCGCAGCCTGCAGATGGTCGACCAGCACGGCAAGAGCGAAAATCAGTTGCTGCGCAGCAAGGTGACCGAGGAAGAGATTGCCGAAGTCGTGTCGAAGTGGACCGGCATCCCGGTGTCGAAAATGCTCGAAGGCGAGCGCGACAAGCTGATGAAGATGGAAAGCCTGTTGCATAAACGGGTAATTGGTCAGGAAGAAGCGGTCGTGGCCGTGGCCAACGCCGTGCGGCGTTCCCGCGCCGGGTTGTCCGACCCGAATCGTCCGAGCGGCTCGTTCATGTTCCTCGGCCCGACCGGTGTCGGTAAAACCGAGCTGTGCAAGGCGCTGGCCGAATTCCTCTTCGACACGGAAGAGGCGATGGTGCGGATCGACATGTCCGAGTTCATGGAAAAACATTCCGTGGCTCGTCTGATTGGTGCGCCACCCGGCTACGTCGGCTATGAAGAGGGCGGTTATCTGACCGAAGCGGTGCGTCGCAAGCCGTATTCGGTGATCCTCATGGATGAAGTCGAGAAGGCGCACCCGGATGTGTTCAACATCCTCCTGCAAGTGCTCGAGGATGGCCGTCTGACCGACAGTCACGGGCGTACGGTGGACTTCCGCAACACGGTGATCGTGATGACGTCCAACCTCGGCTCGATGCAGATCCAGGAGCTGGTCGGTGATCGTGAAGCGCAGCGTGCCGCGGTGATGGACGCGCTGACGTCGCACTTCCGGCCGGAGTTCATCAACCGCGTCGACGAAGTGGTGATCTTCGAGCCGCTGGCACGCGACCAGATCGCCGGGATTACCGAGATCCAGTTGGGTCGTCTGCGCAGTCGTCTGGCCGAGCGCGAGCTGAAGCTGGAGCTGAGTCCGGAGGCGATGGACAAGCTGATCGCCGTCGGTTACGACCCTGTGTATGGCGCGCGTCCTTTGAAACGGGCGATCCAGCGCTGGATCGAAAACCCGCTGGCGCAGTTGATCCTGTCGGGGCATTTCATGCCGGGCGACACCGCCACTGGCAAGGTCGAGAACGACGAAATCGTTTTCGGCTAAGCCTCAGCAGCAATGAAACCGGGAAGGCCTCGCATTGCGAGGCCTTTTTTTCGCCAGGCTGTTGAACTCAAAGGAAAAGGCTTGTAAAGTGCGCCCCGCAGTCAGTCACCGGCAGCGTTTCAACCCACCGGGTTGGAATCTGAAATAAGTTGCAAATCATTAACTTGAAAGCAATTTAGGGGGTTGACAGAGGTGTTCTAGGTTGTAGAATAGCGCGCCTCAGACACACGAACGCAGCGATGCGAACGGGTGGCGAGAAGCAACAAGGCTTCACCGTTGTAACTTGAAATATGTAGTTCCGTGATAGCTCAGTCGGTAGAGCAAATGACTGTTAATCATTGGGTCCCAGGTTCGAGTCCTGGTCACGGAGCCAATTTCAAATCGGGGTATAGCGCAGTCCGGTAGCGCGCCTGCTTTGGGAGCAGGATGTCAGGAGTTCGAATCCCCTTACCCCGACCATATTTGGGTCGTTAGCTCAGTTGGTAGAGCAGTTGGCTTTTAACCAATTGGTCGTAGGTTCGAATCCCACACGACCCACCATTTTTGAAACCAGTTAGCGCTGGGATCGAATCTTAAGATCAGAGGCCAAAAGCGCTGATCGAAGAAGGCGATCTTTGAAAGGTCGCCTTTTTTTTACCGGGGTATAGCGCAGTCCGGTAGCGCGCCTGCTTTGGGAGCAGGATGTCAGGAGTTCGAATCCCCTTACCCCGACCATATTGAAAATCCTCGTATCGAAAGATACGGGGATTTTTTTTGCCTGCCGAAAGGCGAATCCCTTCAAGTCGTCATACAACCTGCCGATAGCCCGCTAACACGAGGGGACTGCCAACGCTTCGCCCCTTGAATCTGGCCATTACAAGAATAAGGGCGTTCGTCATGTTGCTTCGTCAGTTGAATATTGCTCCCCGGGCTGCCCTGGGATTTGCCCTGATCGCGGTGTTGGTGGCCTTGCTCGGCGTGTTTGCGCTGGGGCAGATGTCGAGCATTCGCGACAGTGAGGTAGCGGTGGAGAACCGCTGGTTGCCAAGTATTCGTGGCGGCGACGAGATCCGCGAACTGATGCTGCGCATCCGCACCATTTCCCTGCGCATGGCGCTCGATCAGGATCCGGCCAACATCGCCACCTATCGCGGTCAGATGGACACCCGCGACAAGGAGCTGAGCGAGAAGATCGCCGCCTACGACAAATTGGTCGACACTGCCGAGGGTCAGCAGCTGTATGACCAGTTCAAGAAAACCTTCGCCGCCTATCGCACCGGCATTGCCCAGTCATTCACCCTCGCCGAGCAAGGCAAGCGTGACGAGCTGACCAAATTGCTGCTGGTTGATATGAAGACCGTGGTCGACGGCTCCGGCAAGCAACTCAACGATCTGGCCGATCTGTTCGCTCGGCAGGTCGCGGCTGAAAGCGAGAAGTCCGCCGCGCATTACGAAACCTCGCGGACAATCGTAACCCTGTTCATCGCCCTGGCAGCACTGGCCACGGTGACATTGGCGATGTTGCTCACACGCAGTATCGTGCGCCCGCTGAGCAGCGCCGTAAGCGCCGCGGAAAGCGTCGCGCAGGGCGATCTGACCCGCCCCATCGAAACCCATGGCAACGATGAAGTCAGCCGCTTGCTCAAGGCCCTGGCGACGATGCAGCAAAACCTGCGCGAGACCCTGCAAGGCATCAGCGGCTCTGCCACGCAGTTGGCCACCGCCGCTGACGAACTGAGCGCCGTCACCGTCGACAGCACCCAAGGCCTGCAGCAGCAGAACAACGAAATAGAACAAGCCGCCACGGCGGTCAATCAGATGACCGCTGCGGTGGAGGAGGTCGCGCGCAACGCGGTGTCGACGTCCGATGCCACGCGTCAATCCAGTCAGTCGGCGCAGTTGGGCCAGGAGCGCGTCAGCGAAACCGCCAGCGCTATCAGCGCCTTGGCCAGTGATGTGCAGAACACCGGCGAATTGGTGCAGTCGCTGGCCAATCAGTCGCAAGACATCGGTAAGGTTCTGGACGTGATTCGCGCCATCGCCGAGCAGACCAATCTGCTGGCGCTCAACGCGGCCATTGAAGCGGCACGCGCGGGTGAAAGCGGTCGAGGTTTTGCGGTAGTGGCCGATGAGGTGCGCGCACTGGCGTATCGGACCCAGCAATCGACGCAGGAAATCGAGCAAATGGTGCAAGGCATGCGCAGCGGCTCGAGCCTGGCGCTGGATTCAATGCAGGCCAGCGCTTCCCGTGCGGCAAACACGCTGGTCCTCGCTGAGCGGGCGGGCGAGGCGCTGGTGACGATCACGGCTTCGGTGCACCAGATTCACGAGCGCAACCTGGTCATCGCCAGCGCCGCTGAAGAACAGGCGCAAGTGGCGCGGGAAGTGGATCGCAATCTGGTGAATATTCGTGATTTGTCGGTGCGTTCGGCCGCAGGAGCCGATCAGACCAGCGCGTCGAGCCATGAGCTGTCGCAACTGGCCAATGCCCTGCAAGGCATGGTGCGACGCTTCCAGCTCTGATGAACAGAGATCAATTGTAGGAGTGAGCCTGCTCGCGATAGCGGTGGTTCAGGCATTGCATGAGTGAAGGACAGATCGCCATCGCGAGCAGGCTCACTCCTACATTTATCGTGGTCGTCTGCTGAATTGCGCACAACCCAAGACAATGTGGGAGCGAGCCTGCTCGCGAAGGGGCCGGATCATTCAACGACAGTGTTGACTGACCCACCGCTTTCGCGAGCAAGCTCGCTCCCACAGGTTTGCGCTTTAGTGCAGTTTCAGGCGCGGCTCGGTACCACGGCCAATCTTGCTGCCCAGCATCAGCATCGCCGTGCGGAACGGACCATACAGCGCCATCTGGTGCATGCGGTACAGCGACACGTAGAACATCCGCGCCAGCCAGCCTTCAAGCATGACGCTGCCGGTCAGGTTGCCCATCAGGTTACCCACAGCAGAAAAACGCGACAGCGAAATCAGCGAGCCGTAGTCGGTGTACTTGTACTCCGGCAGGCTCTTGCCTTCGATGCGCAGTTTCAGCGACTTGGCCAGCAACGACGCCTGCTGGTGCGCAGCTTGTGCACGCGGCGGGACGTTGCGATCGGTGCCCGGCTGCGGGCAGGCCGCGCAGTCACCGAAGGCAAAGATGTTTTCGTCGCGGGTGGTTTGCAGGGTTGGCAGTACTTGCAGCTGGTTGATGCGGTTGGTTTCCAGACCGTCGATGTCCTTGAGGAAACCCGGTGCGCGAATACCGGCGGCCCAGACTTTCAGGCTGGCCTTGATCTCGTTGCCATCGGCGGTGATCAGGCTGTCGGCGGTGACTTCGCTGACCGCGGCGTTGGTCATCACATTGACCCCGAGCTTCTCCAGGGTCTTGTGCACCGGCCCGCTGATGCGCTCTGGCAGGGCAGGCAGCACTCGCGGGCCGGCTTCGATCAGCGTGATGTGCATGTTTTCCGGTTTGATCCGGTCCAGACCATACGCCGCCAGTTCATGGGCGGCGTTGTGCAGCTCGGCCGCCAGTTCCACGCCTGTGGCGCCGGCGCCGACGATGGCCACGCTGATCTGCTCGACCACATCGGTCTGCCCGGCGTGGGCGCGCAGATAGTGATTGAGCAATTGCTGATGGAAGCGCTCGGCCTGTTTGCGCGTATCGAGGAACAGACAGTGCTGCGCCGCACCCTGGGTGCCGAAATCGTTGGTGGTGCTGCCGACGCTGATTACCAGCGAGTCGTAAGCCACTTCACGCGCCGGCACCAGCTCGACGCCGTTTTCGTCGTAGGTGGCGGCCAGCTGGATCTTTTTCTGCGCGCGATCGAGCCCGCTCATGCGCCCGAGCTGGAACTCGAAGTGGTTCCATTTCGCCTGGGCGACATAGTTGAGTTCGTCTTCGGAAGAGTTCAGGGAACCGGCAGCGACTTCGTGCAGCAGCGGTTTCCAGATGTGGGTCAGGTTCGCGTCGACCAGCATGACGCTGGCCGTGCCGCGTCTGCCCAGAGTCTTACCCAGACGGGTAGCCAACTCCAGACCGCCGGCGCCGCCGCCGACAATGACAATACGATGGGACATAGGGATAACTCGCAAGGTTTTTAAAGGAAATCGGTGCGGTTACCCGAGGGAGCGCAAGGCAGCTCATAACGTCAGGTAACTGATAAATCGGCTCAACAGGCCCAGACCAATGGTCACCGCCAGTACCAGCACCAGGAGCATCCACGGCCGGAAAGGCCGGCGCTCGACACGGTGTTGGGACAGTTGCAGGTACTCTTCGACATGCTTTTGGTCTTCGGGGTTCAGGCGGCTGGTCATATTTGCCTCGTCAGGTAGACGTTACTGAATGAGCAGAAGCTACAGCGGTGTTCAGCCGGGGTGGAACGGCGCATAGCCGCTGTCCGGAACCGGTTCGACGCGTACTTCATCGTCGAGGCGAATGATGCCGCTTTGTAACACTCGGGCGGTGATCCCGCCATGCCCGCGCACGGCTTGAAAAGTGCCCGGACCGAGATTGTTCTGCAAACGTGCGCAGGGCTGACACCAGCCAGTGGTTTCGAGTATCGCCTGCCCGATGCGAAAGCGCCGCCCCTTCAGGCTAAACAAATTGATTCCGCTTATAACGAGATTGCGCCGCATATCTTCAGGCCCGATCGGTTGATCGTCGGGACGGCCCATCAAGGCGTTGATCACCGCCAGGTGTTCCCATTGAATCAGCGTCACCTGACGCGCGTTGCGCACGCCCGGTCTGGCGTGGTCGCCGGTGAGTCCGGCTTCCAGTCGCGCCTCGACCGCGTCGAGCTCAAGCATCGGCCCACGCGACGCCGGACGCACGCCGATCCAGCGCACCCGACCTGTTTGCGGTACTTCGGCGATCAACTGCTGCAGCGGCGTCACAGACTGATGCCCACGTCGAAGACGATGCTGCGGCCAAGGTTGCTGCGCAGAAAGTCCGGTGCGTCGGGGTGGGCGAACAGCACCCTGGCGAACGTCGGGCCGACCAGTGACAGCGAGCGCCAGCCCTGGCGCAGGTATTCGGTCGGTGGCGGGAAATGACTGTTGAGGTCGAGCACTTCGCGTTTGAGGCTGGCGAAGGCGATGATGTCCAGTTCACCCAGATCCATGCCGCGTTCCTTGTAGTTGTGCGCCTTCTTGCGCAGGGTCGGCGCCAGACGCAGGAGGAATTCATTGGCCGGGATGCGTTTCGGCTTGGCTTCGCGGCGCACCAGTTGGCTCAGGGAAAACGCGCTGCGCCGGCGCTGCAATTCATCGCGCCATTCATCGTTGAGGCGACGGCCTTCGTCGAGGACGAAAAAAACTTCGAAGTTGGCATCGCGGAACAGCACGTCCGGCGGTTCACCGGCCGGCGCGAATTCGTCGGCACGGTAGGGGATGTTCAAGCCTTGCAGCAGGCGCTGGCAGACCCAACGCTCACGCTCCCATTTGCGGGCATTGGACAGGAACGCGTTGGCTTGCTCGGCCGCGATGGTCAGCAGGCGTAAATAATCTGAATCATCCATAAGCCCAAGCTTAGCGTCCAAATGCGACAGGCAGATAGCTTTGCATTGGCCCAGATATAAACGTCGTGCGATTGCGCCCTTGTAGGAGCTGCCGAAGGCTGCGATCTTTTGCTTTTATAAAC
>NZ_QETJ01000131.1:0-14246 GCF_003105095.1 Pseudomonas sp. NDM
GCAAGCCTTTTGGGTTACCTTTTTGGCGTTTGAAAAAGGTGACCCGCCGTAAGGGCGGAACCTTAAGCAGCCGTTACCGCAGCAACGGATATGTACTCACTCAAAAAGACCCCCCCCCAAAAAAAGCCTTCGCGAGCAAGCTCCCACAGGGGTCATTCGGTCAGGCCAAAATCTTCGCCACGATAAATACCCCCTGTAGGAGTGAGCCTGCTTGCGATGGCGGTGGGTCATCCGGCATAACGGGTGACTGACACGACGTCATCGCGAGCAGGCTCACTCCTACAAGGGATTGCGATCAATTCAGAGTATGTGTTGAACCGATCTAGAGCTGTCGGCCCTTGACCTTCAGATGCCGTGCATACCACGGTCGCCGGGGGACTTTGCGGAACAGTTCGGTCAAGTTGTCTTCGTCGCCGAAGGTGATGCGCAGCGCCAGTTTCATGGTTTCCGGGTCCATCTCCACCGAGCGCCCGACTTGCAGGCCGGGCACGGTACTGCAGCCGTGGGTGTCGGGGCCGAGCCAAGGGTCGGCGACTTCCACCCAGCGCCCCGGTGCAAACCACGGCACGCCATTGACTTGCAGACGGGTCACCTCACCCGGATGAAAGCGCTCGTGGGCGCGGAACCAGTCTTCCAGGCGATCATCGATCCAGCCGTGGAAACGCCAGAACACCGGGTTCACATGGGAGGAAAACGGGTCGCCGAGAAAGTCGTTTTCCGGTGCATACCAGCGCGCGGCGAAATCCGCCTGATCGCGTGCCATCGGCACCGGAATGTCATTGGACGGATCACGCGCCACCGAAGCCCAGCGCATGTGCAGCCAGTCGTGCAGGCCCAGTTCGACTTCAGAACCGAACTGGCCGAGGGTCAATTTCGATAAATAACGCGGATCACGGTACTGCGATTCCCAGACCAGAAAATTGCTCTGGAAAGTTTCCGCCGCTTTGATGTCGCTGACCCATTTGGTGTATTCGTCATCGCCCTCGGCCAGCCAGGTCGGCGGCAGTGAGTTGCCGTCGTGATTGTCGAAATAGCGGGCGAAGCCCTGTCGGTCACGTTCCAGCTCTGGCTGCGGCTGCGGGAACGCTGGCCACGACGGCAAATCCTGCATCGACCGGGCGATGCCGAGCATGTGCCGATGCATGAAGAAAAAGTCCACGCCGGAGCCATTGCGATCCTTGCGTGGGCCACGGGCATCGCGCTCCTTGTCACGCGGCCCGGGCTGCCAGCCGATACCGCGCAGCGCTTCGCGTTTTTTCTCCGAGAGCTTGTGCCACTTGTCGCGCGTGGCGTGCCAGAGCTGATGGAACAACCGATGTTCGGGCGCCACCAGCCAGGCCAACAGTTGCGGATTGAGCCCGGTGCGTTCGCGGGCTTCGGGAAAGCGTCGCTTGATGGCGATGAACTGATTGTCCAGCTCGGGCAACGCCAACGGCCGATCCAGGCGCAAGACCTGCCCGGTGAACGTGGCGCTGCCGGCATTGCCGAATGCCGCCCAGACTTCATCCAGTTTGACTTTGAACTCATACACCGGTGGCGCTAACGGCGCATCGGTGCGCAGCAGGCGCCAATACATCTCGGCGCCGTTGCCCGGCGCCAGATCACCGATCACTTGATAACGCGCAGGCCCCTCGGCACGCAGATTGGTACCGGTGTCGAGATAACCGCGCAGCCCACGGCCACGGTGAGCGATGTCGAGAAACAGCTCCAGGCCTTGCGCCGGCAAGCCATCGAGCCCGGCCGCCGCACCGGTAAAGCGAATGTCCCAGACCCCGCGAAGATTGTCCGCCAGTTGTTGCCCGGCGGTGTCCGCCAGATCGACCGTGGCCTCGCCCGGGGTGATCGGAAACTCCTCGCGAGTCAGTTCACGATGTGCATAAAAAGCGGCAGGCAGCGCGGCGCCCGTGAGTGCCATGCCCGCCATGAACCAGCGTCGAGAGATCGTCATTGCCCTACCTGTGTCAGCCATGAAGCAGGCTTTATCCAAGCTAGAACGTTTGCTCGACGGGGAAATTTACGCTGCCGGCAAAACATCGCGACGGCGGCGCCGGGCATTTGTAACGCCGCCTAAATTAGCCACCCGGCCACTCGTTCTTCCCAGATAGCAAAGGCCCCTGCGCCTGTACCTCGACGGCGAACCTGAATGAGATGGCAATGACAAAACCGCGTTGGAAAAAGGCTCTATTCATCGGCCTGCCACTGGCCCTGGCGATCAGCGCCGGCGCAGGGTTTCTGGCCTGGGATTACTGGAACAACCCCGGCTACCCGGTGAAGGTGATGAAACAGGCGACCGAATTGCAGGATCGCCTGCTGTCGTTCGACAGCCACATCACCGTGCCGCTGAGTTTCGGCAGCCACGACCACGAAGCCGACAAGGATGGCTCGGGCCAGTTCGACCTGGTCAAGGCCAATCGCGGGCGCCTGTCCGGTGCGGCGCTGACGGTGTTCGGCTGGCCGGAAATGTGGAATGGCCCGAACGCCCCGCACCGCCCGACCGAGGGTTTTGTCGAAGAGGCGCGCAACCAGCAGGAAGTGCGCTACAAGATCATCTCCGGGATCGTTCGCGACTTCCCCAATCAGGCCGGCATCGCCTACACGCCGGATGATTTCCGCCGACTGCACGGCGAAGGCAAGTTTGCGATTTTCATCAGCATGCTCAACGCCTACCCGCTGGGCAACGACCTCAGCAAGCTCGACCTGTGGGCCGGGCGCGGCATGCGCATGTTCGGTTTCAGTTACATCGGCAACAACAGCTGGGCCGACTCGTCGCGACCGCTGCCGTTTTTCAATGACTCGCCCGACGCCCTCGACGGGCTCTCTGAGATCGGCAAACAAGCGGTGCAACGTTTGAACGATCTGGGCGTGATCATCGACGTTTCGCAGATGTCGACCAAAGCCCTTGAGCAAGTCGCCGAACTCAGCCGCACTCCGCTGGTGGCCTCGCACTCGGCGCCCCGGGCGGCCGTAGACATTCCGCGCAACCTCAGCGACAAAGAGCTGCAACTGATCAAGAACAGTGGCGGCGTGGTGCAGGTCGTCGCCTTCTCGCAGTACCTGAAACCGCTGACCCAAGGCACCCAGGACAAACTCAATGCGCTGCGTGCGCGCTTCGATCTGCCGCCGCTGCCCAATCTGGCCATGGCGCTGATGCCCGGCGATCCGATCATCACTGCCTGGTCGGAACAGAAGCTCGGCCAGTACGCCAGCGGCCTCTACGCGATCCTCGAAGAAGAACCGAAAGCCACCCTCAAGGATTTCGGTGATGCCATCGATTACACGGTGCGCAAGATCGGTATCGACCACGTCGGCATCGCTTCGGACTTCAATGATGGCGGCGGGATCAAAGGCTGGGAAAACGTCGGCGAGATCCGCAACGTCACCGCCGAACTGCTGCAGCGCGGCTACTCCGAAGCGGACATCGCCAAGCTCTGGGGTGGCAACTTCATGCGCGTCTGGGATCAGGTGCAGAAAGCCGCGAAACCGGCACTGGCGTCGCGCCAGGAGGTGGCCCGGCCATGACTGATCGCCGCACTTTTCTGAAACACGCCGGCCTGCTCGCAGCCGCCCTGCCCCTGGGCGCCAGCCTGACTGCGCCGGCGGCAATCGCTGCGCCGGCCGCTGCGCCGCGGGATAAATGGGCGCAGTTGCGTCAGTTGTTCGATCAGGATCCCCAGGCGATTCACTTCGCCAATTTCCTCGTCACCTCGCACCCCAAACCGGTGCGCGAAGCCATCGAACGCCATCGCGCGGCGCTGGATCTGAATCCGGGTCTGGCGATGGATTGGGATCTGGGCGTCACCGAGAAACGCGAAGAAAACGTGCGCAATTGGGCCGGCGAGTACCTGCAAGCCAAACCGGCGCATATCGCCCTGACCGGCAGCACCACCGAGGGCCTGGCGATGATCTACGGCAGCGTGCAAGTGCGCGCGGATCAGGAAATTCTCACCACGGTTCACGAGCATTACTCGACGCGCAACATCCTCGACTTCCGCAGCCGTCGTGACGGCACCCAGGTGCGCAAACTCAAGCTGTTCGACACCCCGCAGAGCATTTCTCTGGATCAGGTGCTCGACACGATCAATCGCAATATCCGCCCCGAGACCCGCGTGCTGGGCATGACCTGGGTGCATTCAGGCAGCGGTGTGAAGCTGCCGATCAGCGAGATCTCACATCTGGTCGACGAGCACAACCGTCAGCGCGACGACAAGGACAGGCTTATCTATGTGGTCGATGGCGTGCACGGTTTCGGCGTCGACGACCTGAGTTTCCCGCAGATGAACTGCGACTTTTTCATCGCCGGCACCCACAAGTGGATGTTCGGCCCGCGCGGCACCGGCATCGTCTGCAGCCGCACCGAAGAACTGAAATACGTCAGCCCCAGCGTGCCGACCTTCTCCGAGGCCACAGCCTTCTCGACCATCATGACCCCGGGCGGCTACCACGCCTTCGAGCATCGCTGGGCGCTGGACGAAGCCTTCAAGTTGCACCTGCAACTGGGCAAGGCCGAGGTGCAGACGCGCATTCACCAGCTCAACAGCTACCTCAAGCAACGTCTGCAGGAGCACCGCAACATCGAACTGGTGACCCCGCTCGATCCGCAGTTTTCCGCCGGTTTCACCTTCTTCCGGATCAAGGACCAGGACAGCGATGCAGTGGCTGCCTGGCTGATGCAGAACCGGGTGATCTGCGACGCGGTCAGCCGCGACGTCGGGCCGGTGATTCGTACCGCGCCGGGCTTGCTCAACAGCGAAGCCGAAGTGGATCGCTTCATGAACATCCTCGGCAACAAGCTGCGCGCCTGATCCTCGACTGCCGTTTTCCCTTTCAAAGAGACGACCCATGAAAAAGCCTCACGCGTCACTCCTCTCCAAAGCCCTGCCCGCACTGGCGCTGAGCGCCCTCTGCGGCGCACTGATGCCCGGCACTGCGCTGGCGGCGACCGCGCCCGCACCGGGCAAAGTGTTCAAGGACTGCAAAGACTGCCCGGAAATGGTCGTGCTGCCGACCGGCAGCTACACCATGGGCACGCCGGACGATGAAGTCGGCCGTCAGCCCGATGAAGGCCCGTTGCACACGGTGACCTTCAGCAAACCGTTCGCCATCAGCCGCTCGCAGGTGCTGGTGGGCGAATGGGACGCCTATGTCCGCGAGACCGGCAACAAGCCCTACGACTTCGATGATCGCCCCGGCCGCCGCTGCACCGCCGGCAAGCCCGAGTTCAAACAGACGCCCCGCGACCCGGCGGTGTGCATGAACGTCGCCGAGGCCCAGGGCTACATCGACTGGCTGTCGAAAAAGACCGGCCACGCCTATCGCCTGCAAAGCGAATCGATCCGCGAATATGCCGCCCGGGGCGGCAGCACCGGGCCCTTCCCGTTCCCGTTCGACGAGGGCAAGGATTACCAGATCGCCAAACACGCCAACACCTACGGCGCGGCCGACGGCTACAACTTCACCTCGCCGGCCGGCACCTTCCCGGCCAACGCGTTTGGTGTGTTCGACGCCCACGGCAACGTCTACGAATGGACCGCCGACTGCTACCACCCGGACTACTCCGGCGTGCCCGCCGACGGTCGCCCGTGGACCCAGGAAAACTGCGAGCGCCAGGTCATGCGCGGCAACGACTGGGGCGAGGCGCCGATCTTCTCCCGCTCCGGCAACCGCAACAGCAGCTGGCCGACCAGCCAGGGCGACTGGCTGGGCTTTCGCGTAGTGCGCGACCTCTGACAATGCCCTCGACGAGCGCAGCCCGTCTGCGCTCGTTTAAAGAAACTCCGCGACCATTCGTTTTCCTTAAGTACCGGCACTTTCTCCGCATCGAAGCAGGAATCCTCCATGACCAAGCCTACGCGTGGGGCGATCAACGAATTGTTCGCCCTGCTCAAGCCCTTCCGCCTGATCGTTTCGGCGTCCATCGTGCTCGGCATGCTCGGCGGCCTGAGCGTCACCGTGCTGCTGGCGACCATCAACAACGCCCTGCACTCCGATGACGGCCTGACCCGCACGGTAGTGATGATCTTCGCCGGACTCTGTGCCCTCGCCCTGCTGACGACGATCCTCTCGGACATCGGCACCAATTACGTCGGCCAGCACATCATCGCCAAACTGCGCAAAGAGCTCGGGGAGAAAGTCCTCTCGGCGCCGATCGACCAGATCGAACGCTACCGCAGCCATCGCCTGATTCCGGTGCTGACCCACGACGTCGACACCATCAGCGACTTCGCCTTCGCCTTCGCGCCGCTGGCGATCTCGATGACCGTGACCCTTGGCTGCCTCGGCTATCTGGCCATGCTGTCGTGGCCGATGTTCCTGATGATGCTGGTCGCTATCGCCATCGGCACCACCATTCAGGCGATTGCGCGGGCCAAGGGCATGCGCGGTTTCTATGCCGCCCGCGACTCCGAAGACGAACTGCAAAAGCACTACAACGCGATCGCCGAAGGCGCCAAGGAACTGCGCATCCACCGCCCGCGCCGCCAGCGCATGTTCGTCGCCGGCATTCAGAAAACCGCGGAAAAGATCTGCGACACCCAGATCAAATCGATCAACACCTTTGTCATCGCCAAGTCGTTTGGCTCGATGCTGTTCTTCGTGGTCATCGGCATGGCTCTGGCCCTGCAATCGCTGTGGCCGAGCGCCGACAAAGCGGTGATGAGCGGCTTTGTTCTGGTCCTGCTGTACATGAAGGGGCCGCTGGAACACCTGATCAGCACCCTGCCAATCATCAGCCGCGCGCAGATTGCCTTCCGCCGCATCGCCGAACTCAGCGAACAGTTCTCCTCGCCGGAGCCGCACCTGCTGCTGCAGGATCAGGGCAACAAGCCTGCCGCCGTCGAGAGCCTGGAACTGCGCAATGTGCGCTACGCCTTCCCGGCCGTGGAAGGCAGCGAACCGTTTCGCCTCGGCCCGGTAAACCTGCGCATCGAACAGGGCGACATCGTGTTCATCGTCGGTGAGAACGGCTGCGGCAAAACCACACTGATCAAATTGCTGCTGGGCCTGTATGCGCCGACCGAGGGCGAAATCCGCGTCAACGACAAGCCGATCACCGCGGTCAACCGCGATGATTACCGCCAGAACTTCACGACGATTTTCGCCGACTACTACCTGTTCGATGACCTGATTCAGGGCGATCGTGAAGTGCCACAGGATGCCACCCGCTACCTCGAGCGCCTGGAGATTGCGCACAAGGTCAGCGTGCGCGACGGCGCCTTCAGCACTACCGACCTGTCCACCGGCCAACGCAAACGCCTGGCACTGGTCAATGCCTGGCTCGAAGAGCGCCCGGTGCTGGTGTTCGACGAATGGGCCGCGGATCAGGATCCGACGTTCCGGCGGATCTTCTATACCGAGCTGCTGCCCGACCTCAAGCGTCTGGGCAAAACCATCATTGTGATTTCCCACGACGACCGTTACTTCGACGTCGCAGATCAGCTCGTGCGCATGGAGGCCGGCAAGGTCAAAAGCGAACTGCAACCCGCCTGATCGAGGCAGCCGCGAACGAGCCGGAGAAAAAACTTTTCCGGTTTGCCGCGGCTTCCTCGTCTTAATGAGATGAATAAGAACCATTAACAACTATACCTGCCAAGGTCTTAACCTCATGTCCGCATCCCGTTTCATGCTTCGCCCTCTGACTCGAGCCCTGCTGATGCACGGCGCGACCCGCACTCGCCTGGCCGGTAGCGGCCTGGGTCTGGCACTGACCCTCGCGGCGGCGCCCTATGTCCAGGCGCAGGAATGGACCCTGAACATCCCTGCCCAACCGCTGGCCCAGGCCCTGCAGACCCTCGGTCAGCAAACCAGCCTGCAAATCGTCTACAGCCCGGAGAGCCTGCAAGGCCTGCGTTCCAGCTCCCTCAACGGCCGCTATCAGGACGACGAGTCGCTCAAGGCGATGCTCAGCGGCACCGGCATCCGTTATCAGCGTGACGGCAACACCGTCACCGTGCTCGGCCCGGCCACCAGCGGCAGTGCGATGGAACTGGCCCCGACCAACGTCAACGCCAACCGCCTCGGCGCCACCACCGAGGGCAGCAACTCCTACACCACCGGCGGCGTGACCATCGGCAAGGGCGTGCATTCGCTCAAGGAAACTCCGCAGTCGGTCACGGTGATGACCCGCAAGATGCTCGACGACCAGAACCTCAACACCATCGAACAGGTGATGGAGAAGACCCCGGGCATCACCGTTTACGACTCGCCCATGGGCGGCAAGTATTTCTACTCGCGCGGTTTCCGCATGACCGGCCAGTACCAGTACGACGGCGTGCCGCTGGACATCGGCAGCAGCTACGTGCAGGCGGACAGCTTCAACAGCGACATGGCCATCTATGACCGCGTGGAAATCCTTCGCGGCGCGGCCGGCATGATGAAGGGCGCGGGCGGCACCGCCGGCGGCGTCAACTTCGTGCGCAAGCGCGGCCAGGACACCCCGCACACGCAGCTGTCGCTGTCGGCGGGCA
Source organism: Pseudomonas sp. NDM (assembly GCF_003105095.1). Lineage (NCBI taxonomy): Bacteria > Pseudomonadati > Pseudomonadota > Gammaproteobacteria > Pseudomonadales > Pseudomonadaceae > Pseudomonas > Pseudomonas sp. NDM. The sequence goes on from NZ_QETJ01000131.1 coordinate 8,463, forward strand.
CCTGGGACAACTATCGCGGCCAGGTCGACACCGGCGGCCCGCTGAACGACGCCGGCACCGTGCGTGGTCGCGCCGTCGTCACCCAGCAGACCCGGCAGTATTTCTACGATGTGGCTGAACGCCGCGACCAGATCTACTACGGCGCGCTGGACTTCGATCTCAGCCCCGACACCACCCTCGGTCTGGGCATGGCCTATGAAGACGTCGACGCCACCCCGTGCTGGGGCGGCCTGCCGCGCTACGCCGACGGCTCCGACCTGCACCTGAAACGCTCCACTTGCCTGAACACCTCGTGGAACAACCAGCGCAGCAAACGCGCCACCTACTTCGCCGACGTCAAACACCAGTTCAACGACGACTGGTCGCTGAAAGTCGCCGGTGTCTACTCGCGCAACACCCAGGACATGGAATATTCCTTCCCGAGCGGCACCGTGCCATTGGGCGCCACCGCCACCAATACGCTGATGCTCGGCAGTACCTATGACTACGACCAGCGCGATTACGGTTTCGATGCCTACGTCGACGGCAAATTCGACGCTTTCGGCCAGCAGCACGAACTGATCGTCGGCGCCAACGCCAGCCGTTCGCACAAGGACGACTTCTACGCGGTGGCGGCATTGCCACAGCGTCAGAACGTGTTCAACCCGAACCACAACATCCCGCAGCCGGATGAAAGCTACTACCTGGCCAACGCCTCCCGTGGCGGCCCGGTGGACATGCACATCAAGCAATACGGCGCTTACTCGATCGCCCGCCTGAAACTCGCCGACCCGATGACACTGGTGCTCGGCAGCCGGGTCAGCTGGTACAAATCCGACACCGATTCGGTGCAGTACTTCCGCGGCGAAGGCACCGACGTCAACACCAAGTCCACCGAAACCGGCCAGGTCACGCCGTTCGCCGGCCTGCTCTACGACCTCAACGACAACCTGACCGCCTACGCCAGCTACACCGACATCTTCACCCCGCAAGGCTCGTACAAGACCATCGATGGCAGCACGCTCAAGCCGCTGATTGGCCAGAGCTACGAACTGGGGATCAAGGGTGAGTGGTTCGATGGTCGCTTGAACACCACGTTCAACCTGTTCCGCACCATTCAGAAAGATGCGGCCCAGGATGACCTGCGTTGCGAAGACAGTTCGTGCCAGATCAACTCGGGCAAGGTCCGCGCCCAGGGCTTTGAAGCTGAAGTCAGCGGTGAAGTGATCGAGCGCCTGCAATTGCTGGCCGGTTATACCTACACCCAGACCAAGGTGCTGGAAGACGCCGATGCGACTCAGGATGGAGCGGTCTACAACTCTTACGTGCCGCGTCACCTGTTGCGCGTATGGGGTGATTACGCCCTGAGCGGGCCGCTGGATCGGGTGACGATTGGTGCGGGTGTCAATGCGCAGACGGGCACCTACCGGGTTTCGCCTCTGGGCGGGGACAATGTCGATGGCGCGGGTTATGCGGTCTGGAACGGTCGCATTGGTTATCGGATTGATGACACCTGGTCGGTGGCGTTGAACGGCAACAACCTGTTTGACAAGCGTTATTACGCGACCATCGGGACCGAGGGGTTCGGTAACTTCTACGGCGAACCGCGGAATTTTGTGATGTCGGTGAAGGCTGATTTCTGATTGGTCTTAGTTGTGTGGAAGCCCCGCTTTGGCGGGGCTTTTTGTTTTTTGGGATTGGGGGCATATCCGTTGCTGCGGTGAAGGCTACTTAGGGTTCCGCCCTTACGGCGGGTCACTTTTTCCAAACGCCGAAAAAGTAACCAAAAAGGCTTTGCCCCGGCGTACGGCCCGCTCGCTGGGGCTCGGGGTACCTTCGTTACGGGACCGATCCGGGCGCAGCGGCTCCGGTTGGCTTCGCTGCACCTACACTCGCTGTGTACGACTGCGTCGTACGGTCGCTGCGCTCCCACGCCAGGATCGATCCCGTAACGAAGCCTGCCGAAGGGGCAAAAGATCGAGAGCCAGAGCAAAAGCAAGATCAAAAGCCAAAGCAAAAGCCAGATCAAAAGATCGCAGCCTTCGGCAGCTCCTACAGTTGGATTGGGTACCACTTCAAGAACTGGTCGGCTGACAGGCCGCCTTCGCGAGCAGGCTCACTCCTACAGAAAAGCAAAACAGCGCAGCTGCCCGCGGCGAAGCCGCACCACTCAACAATGAGCGCAAGCTCGAGTGCTGTTGATCTACGGGCGACGTCGGAAGGCTGAGTGGAGGGATTGATCCGGGTGTGGGAGCGCAGCGACCGTTTGGCGCAGCCAAACACAGCGAGTGTAGGTGCAGCGAAGCCAACCGGAGCCGCTGCGCCCGGATCGATCCCGCAGCGAAGGAACCCGAGCCTGCGAGGGCCGAACGCAGGAGCAAAGCGTTTTGGTTACTTTTGGGCGTCTGCAAAAGTGACCCGCTGTAAGAGCGGAACCGCCAGCCGCAGCACCGCAAAAATGGATATTCACCCAAAACCCCAAGCAGCCTGGTCGGCCCAAAGGCCGCCAAGGCCAAAAAAAAAGCCCCTCAAAACCGAGGGGCCCAAAAAAACCAGTCAGAAACCCAAATCAGGTCATCTGAATAATGGTCTGCATAATCGTGCTCTGCGTCGAAATGGTCTTGGCGTTCGCCTGATAGTTGCTCTGACCCTTGATCAGATCAACCAGCTCGTTGGTCAGGTTAACGTTCGACTCTTCCAGCGAGTTGGACACCACCTCACCCAAAGTACCGGTCTTCGGCGCGTCGTAACCCGGGATACCCGAAGCGAACGTCTCTTTCCAGCTAGTGCCACCCACAGCCTGCAGGCCCTGTTCGTTGGTGAAGCTGGCCAGCGCAACCTGACCGATCGCCTTGCTCTGGTTGTTGCTGAAGTTGGCAAACAGCGTACCGGTGCCGTCGATGGTCAGGTTGGTGATCTGGCCAGTGGCGTAGCCATCCTGAGTCGGAATCGTACGTGACGTATCAGCGTTGTACTGAGTGGTGTTGGCCATCGAGATGGTCACGCCATTTGGGTTCGCTGCCGCGCCGTTAGGCGTAAACACGCCATTGGTCACAGTGCCCGGCACCCAACCGGTCATCTTCAGATCGCTGCTGATGATCGGGTTGGCTGGATCCGCCGGGTTAGGCGTGCTCACCTGAACCAGCTTGCCGGAGCTGTCGAACGACAATGTCGAAGCAACCGGCGGAGTGGTCACAGGGTTGCTGCCGGTAGCGTCCGGGTTACGGCCATCGACCAGGGTGTAAACCTTCCAGGTGTTTCCGCCAGTCTTGACCATGTACTGATCCATGACGTGGGCATTGCCCTGAGTGTCATAGATCGGCGTGCTGAAGGACTTGGTGTAAGTCTCAGGCTTCGACGGGTCGAATTTGACGGCGCTGGCGCCGGTATCAACGATCACTGGCGAAGACGAATTGAGGTTGATGCTCGAGGTCACCGAAGAAGACGACTTCGGCGCCAGGTTCGAGGTGTCGATCTTCAGATCGGTCAACACGCCGTTGATGATCTTGCCGTTGGCATCCACACCGTAACCCTGCAGACGCGAGGTGTAGTCGGTGTTGGTGATGTAACCGGCGTTGTCGACCTTGAACGTACCGGCACGGGTGTACGAGATCGAGCCGTTGTTGCTCATGGTGAAGAAGCCGGAACCGTTGATGCCCATGTCCAGCACGTTGCCAGTGTTGTTGATGTCACCCTGGGTGAACTGCTGGGACACGTTGGCCAGGCGCACGCCGTTACCGATGACTTTGCTGCCGCTGCCCAGACGAGTCGACGAATACACGTCTTCGAATTCTGCGCGGGAGGATTTGAACCCGGCGGTGGCGACGTTGGCGATGTTGTTGCCGGTTACGTCGAGTTGTTTGTTGGCGGCATAGAGACCGCTAAGGCCGATGTTAAAAGACATGTTCCACTCCTTCGTGCCGGGTTAGTCGGCTCTATATACCAATGGTTTGTACTTTGGACAGGGCAACGGTGCCCTTGCCGGCCAGGTTGAGCATCAGCTCGCCACCGGTCTGGCTGATCGTCACGCTGTTGACCGTCGCTGGCAGGTAGGTCGCCAGGTCGGTCGCGGTGCCGTTGATCGGTGCGTTGGCCTTGAACGTGTAAGTGCCGACCGGAACCACGGTGCCGGCAGTGTCCTTGCCGTCCCAAGTGAAGCTGGCATCGCCGGCAGCGCGGCTGCCGAGGTCGATGGTGCGCACGGCTTTGCCGTCCTTGTCGGTGATGGTCACGGTGCCGCCGGCAATCGACGAAGGCACAGTGACCGAACCGGTCAGGCCTTTGCTCGGGTCATCGAGCTGGGCGGTGTTGGTCTGCACGATCACGTTGCGACCGACCAGCGACGACGCCTGCAGCGCCTGCGACGAGTTGTAGTTGCCGGCAAGGCCACTGACGGTGGAGTTCAGCGTGGTGATGCCTTCAAGGCTGCTGAACTGCGCCAGTTGCGCCACGAAAGCGCTGTTGTCCTGCGGGTCGAGCGGGTTCTGGTTTTTCAGCTGGGTGACCAGCAATTGCAGGAACGCATCCTTGCCCAGCGCCTGGCCGCCGGTGGCACTGTTGGTCGCCGAGGCGATGCCGCCCGGCGTCGTGCTGCTGGCCGTCTTCGACGAGTTGGCCAGGATGTCCTTCATGCTCAGGGTGCTGGTGGTGTCCGTAACGCTCATGGCATTCGTCCCTTATTACTGACCGAGGGTCAGTACCTTCTGCATCATGGTTTTGGCGGTGTTCATCATTTCGGCGTTGGTCTGGAACGAACGACTCGCGGAAATCATGTCAGCCATTTCTTCCACCACGTTGACGTTCGGGTAATAGACATAGCCCTTGGCGTCAGCGGCCGGATGGTTCGGCTCGTAGCGCGCTTCGAGGTTGCTCTGGTCTTCGACCACGCCAAGCACCTGCACGCCCTGCCCGGCTGCGTCCTGGTTCTGGAACAGCGAATCGCTGCCGCCGGCCTGGCCGCCCTGGAACATGGTGGCGAACACCGGGTGACGGGCGCGGTAGGTCTGGTCGATGCTCGACGAAACGGTTTCGGCGTTGGCGATGTTCGACGCCACGGTGTTCAGACGCGTGGTCTGCGCGCTCATGCCGCTGCCGGCAATGTTGAAAACGCTGGACAGGGACATGGATTATTCTCCGCGCAGGGCTGACACCAGCCCTTTGAATTTGCTGTTGAGCAAGGTGAAGCTGGCCTGGAAGCCGACCGCGTTTTCCGCGTAGTTCGACTGTTCCAGTTGAGCGTCGACGGTGTTCTGGTCGATGGAAGGCTGCATCGGCGTGCGATACATCAGCGACTCGTCGCCGTTGCCCAGCCCTTCAGCCTCGATGTGGCGGCTGTTGGTCATGTTCAGGGCAAAGTGGCCGCCGGTCTTGGTCTTCTCGGTCTGTGCTTCGAGCACTTTGGAGAAATCCAGATCCCGCGCCTTGTAGTTCGGGGTGTCGGCGTTGGCGATGTTGTTGGCCAGCACTTCAGCACGCTGGGCGCGGAAGCCCAATGCCTTTTCGTGAATGCCCAGCGCTTTGTCGAAGCTGATGCTCATGTCGGGAACCTTCAGGTGACCGGTTTTTCGTAACTGAGCTTTAGCAAGCGCCGTGCCAAATGGAAGAACCCCCGTATTCCGGGGCTTTGCGCCGAACAGGCAAAGCGGCAATGCCAGAAAAGCGGCAACCGGTTTCCGCTGGATGCCGCTTTTCTGCCGCTTGCCGTCCCTCTCCCTGACGCCGCAGATCCATTGTAGGAGTGAGCCTGCTCGCGATTGCGGTGTATCAGTCACTTATGTGGCATCTGGTAGACCGCTATCGCGAGCA
>NZ_QETJ01000132.1:0-14213 GCF_003105095.1 Pseudomonas sp. NDM
CAGCCTTCGGCAGCTCCTACAATGTCTTGTGTACACCTGTAGGAGCTGCCGAAGGCTGCGATCTTTTGATGTTCGAGTCGCTTACAGGTCGCCGTAACCCAGCGAACGCAGCGCGCGCTCGTCATCGGACCAGCCGCCCTTCACCTTGACCCACAGGTTGAGCATGATCTTGGAGTCGAACAGCAGCTCCATGTCCTTGCGCGCTTCGGTGCCGATGCGCTTGATGCGCTCGCCCTTGTCGCCAATGATGATTTTCTTCTGGCCGTCACGCTCGACGAGAATCAGCGCGTGGATGTGCAGGGTCTTGCCCTGCTGCTTGAACTCTTCGATTTCGACGGTGATCTGGTACGGCAGCTCGGCGCCCATCTGGCGCATGATTTTCTCGCGCACCAGTTCGGCAGCGAGGAAGCGGCTGCTGCGGTCGGTGATCTGGTCTTCCGGGAAGAAGTGATCGTTCTCCGGCAGGTGATCGGCGATGACCTTTTCCAGCGCATCGAGATTGTGCCCGTGCTGCGCGGAAATCGGGATGATCTGGGCGTTAGGCAATTGTTCCTGCAACCAGCTCAGGTGCGGCATCAGCTCGGCTTTGTCTTCGATGCGATCGGTCTTGTTCAGCGCGACGATCAGCGGACCGGTCACATACTGCACACGTTCGAGCACCATCTGGTCTTCGTCGGTCCACTTGGTGCGGTCAACGACGAAGATCACCACGTCGACGTCTTTCAACGCCGCCGAAGCGGTTTTGTTCATGTAGCGGTTCAGGGCCTTTTCGCCGCCCTTGTGCATGCCCGGGGTGTCGACGTAGATCGCTTGCACATCGCCCTCGGTCTTGATGCCGAGCATGTTGTGCCGCGTGGTCTGCGGCTTGCGCGAAGTGATCGCGAGCTTCTGCCCGAGGATGTGGTTGAGCAGCGTCGACTTGCCGACGTTGGGACGGCCGACGATGGCAACATAGCCACAGCGAGTTGCGTTTGTATCAGTCATTGCCATTCTCCACGCCCAGGGCAATCAGTGCTGCAGCGGCCGCTACCTGTTCGGCAATGCGACGGCTCACACCCTGACCTCGGCTTTTCTCATTCAGTAAGACCACTTCGCACTCGACGAAGAAGGTTCGGCAGTGCGGTTCGCCCTGGATATCCACCACTTCGTAGCGGGGCAGTTCGCAACTGCGCGATTGCAGGTGTTCCTGCAAGCGGGTTTTCGGATCCTTGTTGGTGTCGACCAGCGTCAAGCCTTCGAACTCACCGGCCAGCCAGGCCAGTACGCGCTCACGGGCGACGTCCATGCCGGCGTCGAGGTAGATCGCACCGATCAGGGCTTCGAGGGCATCGGCGAGAATCGATTCACGACGGAACCCACCGCTCTTCAGTTCACCCGAACCCAGGCGCAGATAATCACCGAGGTCGAAACCGCGAGCCAGTACGGCCAGCGTCTCACCTTTCACCAGGCGTGCGCGCAAACGCGACAACTGGCCTTCGCGGGCCAGCGGAAAGCGATCGAACAGCGCCTCGCCAGCGACGAAATTGAGGATGGCATCGCCGAGGAATTCCAGACGCTCGTTGTTGCGCCCGGCAAAACTGCGGTGCGTGAGGGCCAGAAGCATCAGTTCCTGGTCCTTGAAGGTGTAACCGAGCTGGCGCTCGAGACGACTTAGAGAAACGCTCACGGTTTACCCACGCTGAGTTCGTGGCTGGTTTCCACGGCCATCGCCGGGGTACGGCGCAGGCCTGGGACAATTAACGCTGTGTTCAAAAAATAGATCCTGGCGATTGCGAAGCCGATTGTACCGGCTTCAGAAATGCATTCGGCGCTGTGGTCAACAGCGCCGTGTGTAGTTACTTGATCAGACCGACCCGCGAGAAATTCGGCAGGTGGCTGAGTTTCGGCTCCGGCCAGCTCATCCAGACCGCGAAGGCCTTGCCGACGATATTGCGGTCGGGGACCATGCCCAGCAGATCCTTGGGAATGTTCGGATCATCCCAATAGCGACTGTCGTTCGAATTGTCGCGGTTGTCACCCATCATGAAGTAGTGCCCGGCAGGCACCGTCCACGACCGATCCGGAGTGGCGCGGTAGCGGCTCATTTCCTTGCGGATCAGGTGCTCGGCTGCACCGAGTTTTTCCTGGTAGAGCTCCGCGCTGCCCAGCGATCCCGCTTCGGCGCCGACCATCTTCTCGGCAATCGATTCGCCGTTGACGAACAGACGCTTGTCGGCGGTGTAACGCACCGTGTCACCTGGCAGGCCGACCACGCGCTTGATGTAGTTGACGTTCGGGTCGCTCGGGTAGCGGAACACCATGACATCGCCGCGCTGCGGATCACCGACTTCGATGATCTTCTTGTCGATCACCGGCAAACGGATCCCGTAGGAAAACTTGTTCACCAGAATGAAGTCGCCGACGTCCAGGGTCGGTTTCATCGAGCCGGACGGAATCTGGAACGGCTCCACCAGAAACGAACGCAGCACCAGCACAATAAACAGCACCGGAAAGAACGACTTGCCGTATTCGACCAGCAGCGGCTCTTTGTTCAGCTTCTCGACCACCACAGGCTCGGGCTGGCTGACACTGCCTTGATAAGAGGCAATGGCAGCCCGCCGACGCGGTGCCAGGAACAGCAGATCAATCAACGCCAACAGGCCGCAGACGAACACGGCGATGACCAGCAACAGCGGGAAATTTAGCGACATAGGACCTGATTATTCCAACCTGAGCACGGCGAGGAAGGCTTCCTGTGGAATTTCCACGTTGCCGACCTGTTTCATGCGTTTCTTACCGGCCTTCTGCTTCTCGAGCAGTTTCTTCTTACGACTGACGTCACCGCCGTAGCATTTGGCCAATACGTTCTTTCTGAGTGCCTTGACGGTTGTCCGGGCCACGATCTGACCACCGATGGCGGCCTGAATCGCCACGTCGAACATCTGACGAGGAATCAGTTCTTTCATCTTCTCGGTCAACTGGCGACCTTTGAAGTGCGAATTGTCACGGTGCACGATCAATGCCAGGGCATCGACCTTGTCGCCGTTGATCAGCACGTCCAGTTTCACCAGATTAGCCGATTGGTAACGATCGAAATGGTAGTCCAGCGAAGCATAGCCGCGGCTGGTGGATTTGAGACGGTCGAAGAAGTCCAGGACCACTTCGTTCATCGGCAGGTCGTAGGTGACTTGCACCTGATTGCCGAGGAACAGCATGTCGACCTGAACGCCGCGTTTCTCGATGCACAGGGTGATGACGTTGCCCAGGTGCTCCTGCGGTACGAGGATATTGGCGCGCACGATTGGCTCGCGCATGTCCTCAATCGCCGACACGTCCGGAAGCTTCGACGGGTTGTCGACGTAAATCGTTTCACCGGTTTTCAGCACCAGCTCGAAAATTACCGTCGGCGCGGTGGTGATCAGGTCCAGGTCGTACTCGCGCTCGAGGCGCTCCTGGATGATTTCCATGTGCAGCATGCCGAGGAAGCCGCAACGGAAGCCGAAGCCCAGGGCGTCGGAGCTTTCCGGGGTGTACTGCAGCGACGAGTCGTTCAGGGTCAGCTTCTGCAGTGCTTCGCGGAAATCCTCGAAGTCATCGGAGCTGACCGGGAACAGACCGGCGTAAACCTGCGGCTGGATACGTTTGAAGCCCGGCAGCACCGGCACATCAGGGGTGGAGCTCAGGGTCAGGGTGTCACCGACCGGCGCACCGTGAATGTCTTTGATGCTGGCGATGATGAAGCCCACTTCGCCGGCCTTCAGATCAACGGTGGCGGTGTGTTTCGGGTTGAACACACCGACGCTGTCGACCAGGTGCACCTTGCCGGTGGACTTGACCAGAATCTTGTCGCCCTTCTTCACCCGGCCATGGCGCACACGTACCAGGGAGACAACGCCCAGGTAGTTGTCGAACCAGGAGTCGATGATCAACGCTTGCAGCGGATCTTCGATGTTGCCGGTCGGCGCGGGAATGGTGTGGACCAGACGCTCGAGCACTTCGTCGACACCCAGGCCGGTCTTGGCGCTGCAGGTGACGGCGTCGGTGGCGTCGATGCCGATGATCTTCTCGATCTCGTCCTTGACGCGATCCGGCTCGGCCTGGGGCAGGTCGATCTTGTTCAGCACCGGCATGACCTCGAGGCCCTGCTCGATGGCGGTGTAGCAGTTGGCCACGGACTGGGCTTCCACGCCCTGCCCCGCATCGACCACCAGCAAGGCGCCTTCGCACGCGGCCAGGGAACGGCTGACTTCGTAGGTGAAGTCGACGTGGCCCGGGGTGTCGATGAAGTTCAGCTGGTAGGTGATGCCATCTTTGGCTTTGTAATAGAGGGTAACGCTGTGGGCCTTGATGGTGATCCCGCGTTCACGCTCAAGATCCATGGAATCCAGTACCTGGGCTTCCATTTCACGCTCGGCCAGGCCGCCGCACATCTGGATGAAACGGTCAGCCAGCGTCGACTTGCCATGGTCAATGTGGGCGATGATGGAGAAATTGCGGATATGACTCAAATCACTCACGGATCAACACTCAAAAAGGCTGCAGGCTTGGCCCGCCGAAAAATAGCCGGGAATTGTACCTGATACACGGCGCAAGCGTCACGTTCGCCTGTCACCCGGATCGCATGCAAAAACGCCCCGGTCTGGCGACCGAGGCGTTTTCAGGGTTCAGGCGCTGAATGAAAGCTTGTTCATCAGCCCGCTCGCCTGAGCAGCCAGACACCCGCCAGCGCACACACGCCGGCCGGCACCAGCACCGCAAACAGCGGCGAGAAACCGAACACCAGACTCGATGGCCCCAGCAGATCCTGGACGATACGGAAGGTGAACCCCACCAGCACGCCGGTGAAGACCCGCTGACCGAGGGTCACCGAACGCAGCGGGCCGAAGATGAACGAGATCGCCATCAGCACCAGCGCGGCGGTCACCAGCGGCTGCAACACCTTGACCCAAAATGCCAGCCAGTAACGGCCATTGCTCAGGCCCTGCTCGGCCAGATAGTGGATGTAGCCCCACAGCCCGCTGATCGACAGCGATTCAGGGGCCATGACCACGGTACTGAGCAGTTGCGGGCTCAACGCGACGTCCCATTGCTCGCTCGGTGTATTGACGACTTCAGTACTGCGCTCATGGAACAGCGTGGTGGCAACGTCGGTGAGCTGCCACTTGTTGCCGTCGAACTCGGCCTTTTTGGCGAAGCTGGAGCTGAGCAGATGGCGCTCCTTGTCGAAGTGATAGCGCGTCACGCCGTACAACAGACCGTTCGGTTGCACCGCGTTGATGTGGATGAATTCTTCACCCTGACGGTGCCACATACCGTGTTTGGCGCTTTGCGCATCGCCGCTGCCCTGGGCCAGCGAGCGATTGGCCTGGGCCATGCTCTCGGTGGCCGGGGCGACATATTCGCCGATCAGCACGCCGGCGAGCATCAGCACCAGCATCGGCTTCATGACGGCCCAGACGATACGGCCGATCGACACGCCGGCGGCGCGCATGACGGTCAGCTCACTGCTGCTGGCCAGACTGCCGAGACCGATCAGGCAGCCGATCAGTGCAGCCATCGGCAGCATTTCGTAGAGCCGGCGCGGCGCGGTCAACACCACGAAACCGAGCACATCGACCAAGGTGTAGGTGTCGCTGACGTCGCCCATTTCATCGATGAAGGCAAACAGCGTCGCCAGGCCGAGGATGATCGCCAGCACGGCGATGATCGCCATGAATACGCTGCTGCCGATGTAGCGGTCGAGTTTAACCACGGGCCACCTCCAGCGCGGCGCTGCGACGGCTGGCCAGCTTCAGGCGCATCGGCTCCCAATAGAGCAGGCCGAGGCCGATGACCAGGAAGATCGCGTGCACCCACCACAAGCCAAGGGCCGGCGGGATCTTGCCTTTTTCAAGGGCGCCGCGGGCGGCAATCAGGATGGTCAGGTAAGCCATATAAAGAAGGATCGCCGGGAGCAGCTTGAGGAAACGCCCCTGACGCGGATTCACCCGCGACAGCGGCACCGCCATCAGGGTCACGATGAACACCAGCAACGGCAGGGACATGCGCCATTGCAGTTCGGTTTTCGAACGGATGTCGTCACTGCCCCACAGGGACGAGGTCGGCATCGCGTCACGATCGGTGACTTCTTCGCTGACATCCGGCTTGGGCAGTAGCACGCCGTAGGTTTCGTAATGGATGGCACGATAGTCGGCCTGACCCGGACTGCCATCATAGCGATAACCGTTGTCGAGAATCAGGTAGCGATTGCCGTCGGGGCGAATTTCCTGACGGCCCGATTCGGCAACCAGCACGGAAATCCCGCGATCCTTCTGGTCGGCGCCAAGGTTTTTCTGCGAGATGAACACGCTGCCGAGATTGACTCGATCGTCGCTCAGGGTTTCGGTATAGGTCACTCGAGTACCGTCACGCAACGCCTGGAAGCGGCCCGGTTCGAGCGTATCGAACTCGGTCAGCGCGTCCTGCTTGTTCAGCAACAGCTGAAACTGGTTGGCGCCCTGCGGAGCCAGGCCAAGGCTCAGCCACGCCACCACCAGTGCCACCAGCGTCGCCGGAAACAGGGTCATGCGAAACAGTTTCTGCTGGCTCATGCCGGTGGCCGAGAGCACGGTCATTTCGCTTTCGAGGTACAGGCGACCGTAGGCCAGCAGGATCCCGAGGAACAGGCCCAGCGGCAGAATCAGTTGCAGGAAACCCGGCAGACGAAAGCCCATGATCAGGAACAGCGAGCCCGGATCGAGCTGACCGGCCGCAGCCTGCGCCAGGTATTTGATGAAGCGACCGCTCATGATGATGACCAGCAGCACGGCACTTACGGCGCTGAGGGTCAACAGGACTTCGCGGGACAGATAACGGAAGACGATCAAACCAGACACTCCAGGGTTGTCAGGCTAAGGCGGCCAAACAAGCAAACACATCGACCGCCCGCCATGCAGAGCGGTCGAAAAAAGATGCGGCATTATCCTGTGATTGGGTGCGCCTGTCACTGCGCACACTCATCCATCTCTGTAATCCTTTGCTGATCGTACAACCCAGGGGGCGTTCTCAATTAGTTTTCACACCGCGCCGGGTCTGCTGTTGTGCAGGACAAGGCGCGAGAAGCGTGGTTTGGTCATTCCAGATAAGCTTCTAGCAACGCAGCCCTGCACAACAGCAGGCCCGGCCCTTCGGGTTGTGCCTTAAAGCCGGCCAGTCTGCGTTGCAGGCCTTGGAAAGGGAACAACCATTCCCAGCGGCCTGCGCCTTGCCTGGCTGGCTTTAAGGCGACAACGCGGTGTGAAAACTAATTGAGAACGCCCCCTAGGGTTGTCAGGCGCGGGGAGCGAGGTTCAAACTGCGGCCCTTGTCGCGGGCTTTGGCCTGCGCCTCTTCTATTTATAAGCAGGCGACTGCGGACAGCGTCGAACGCCTGCATGTTGACCATTCATTAGGGATCCGGACATGGAACTGGTTGTAAAAAGCGTTAGCCCAGAAACGTTGAAAACCGCCACCCTGGTGGTTGCCGTCGGCGAAGGCCGCAAACTCGGTGTCGCCGCCAGACTGGTCGACGAGTCGAGCGGTGGTGCGATCAGCACCGTGCTCAAGCGTGGCGACCTGGCCGGCAAGGTCGGGCAGAGCCTGTTGCTGCACAGCCTGCCGAACCTGAAAGCCGAGCGCGTGTTGCTGGTCGGCGTGGGCAAGGACGAAGAACTGGGCGACCGTCCGTTCCGCAAAATCGTCGCCGGCATCCTCAACACCCTCAAAGGCCTGGGCGGCGGCGATGCCGTGCTGGCGCTGGATGAAGTCATCGTCAAAGGCCGCGACAGCTACGGCAAGACCCGCCTGCTGGCGGAAACCCTGGTCGACGGCGGCTACACCTTCGACCAGTTCAAGAGCCAGAAAGCCGAACCGCGCGCCCTGAAGAAAATCACCCTGCTGACCATCAAGGCTGCACAGGCCGAAGTACAGCGCGCCGTGAACCACGCCACCGCAATCGCCAACGGCATGGCCTTCACCCGCGATCTGGGCAACCTGCCGCCGAACATCTGCCACCCGACGTTCATGGGCGAACAGGCGAAAAACCTCGGCAAAGAGTTCAAGGATCTGAAAGTCGAAGTACTCGACGAGAAGAAGATCAAATCCCTCGGCATGGGTTCGTTCTATGCCGTTGGCCAGGGCAGCGCCCAGCCGCCGCGCCTGATCGTCATGCAATACAACGGTGGCAAGAAATCCGAGAAGCCTTACGCGCTGGTCGGCAAGGGCATCACCTTCGACACCGGCGGCATCAGCCTGAAGCCGGGCGCCGGCATGGACGAGATGAAGTACGACATGGGCGGCGCTGCCTCTGTGTTCGGTACGCTGCGTGCGGTGCTTGAGCTGAAACTGCCGATCAATCTGGTGTGCATCCTCGCCTGCGCCGAAAACATGCCGAGCGGCAACGCGTCGCGTCCGGGCGACATCGTTACCACCATGAGCGGCCAGACTGTGGAAATCCTCAACACCGACGCCGAAGGCCGTCTGGTGCTGTGCGATGCGCTGACCTACGCCGAGCGCTTCAAGCCACAAGCGGTGATCGACATCGCCACTTTGACCGGTGCTTGCGTGGTAGCCCTGGGCGCCCATACTTCCGGCCTGCTGGGCAACAACGACGAACTGATCGACCAGTTGCTCAGCGCCGGCAAGGCCGCCGACGACCGCGCCTGGCAACTGCCGCTGTTCGATGAGTACCAGGAGCAACTGGACAGCCCGTTCGCCGACATCGCCAACATTGGCGGGCCGAAGGCCGGCACCATCACCGCCGCCTGCTTCCTGTCGCGCTTCACCAAGAACCTCAACTGGGCGCACCTGGACATCGCCGGCACCGCATGGACCAGCGGCGGCAAGGACAAGGGCGCCACTGGCCGTCCGGTTCCACTGCTGACCCAGTACCTGCTGGATCGCGCCAAAGCCTGAACCTGCTGAGGGGGGGCGTCGCTTCATGGCGACGCCGCTCGCTGCTCTGGAACCGCAATGACCAAAGTCGACTTCTACATCCTGCCGAGCGCCGATCCTTCGGCGCGCCTGGATTTTGCCTGCAAGCTCACCGAGAAAGCCTGGCGCATGGGCCATCGCATCTACCTGCATTGCAGCGATGCGAGCCAGCGGGACGATCTCGATGCGCGCCTGTGGGCTTTCAAGGGCGAAAGCTTCGTGCCCCACGGCCCTGCCGACAGTGAACCGGACGGCTTGATCGTGCTGGGATTCGGGGAAGACTGCGGTGAGCATCAGGATCTTCTGGTCAACCTCGACCTGAAAGTCCCGGCCTTCGCCAGCAAGTTCGCCCGCGTGGCGGAGGTGGTGGTGGAAGACCCGACCATCCGAGCGGCGGCGCGGGAGAGTTTCCGCTTCTATCGCGAACAGGGCTATTCTCTGCAAGACCACCGTTTACAGCGACTCTGAGCATTCCAATGGACACTCCGAAACCGCAACAGAAATCCGCACACCTGCTGGACGATCTTGAATCGATCCGCCAGTTGCTCGGCGATGACAACCTGCAACCGCCGCTCTTGACCGATACGGTCGATGACAGCGAACAGGAACAGATTCCAATGCTGTTCGATTCCGTCGGCAACGAGCCGGCGGCCGTCGCGCCACCCCCGGCACCAGCCCCGGCTGCCCAGGCTGCGGCACCGGTCGACAAAGGCCCGGACGCCCTTCTCCATCTGGACAGCGAACTGCGCGCGGCCGCGCAACTGATCATGCAAGACGTGATCGACGACTTCGCTCCGCACATCGAAACCGAAATCAAACGCCGCCTCGAGGCGCGGATGGAGCGGCTGCTCAGCCAGTACGAATAACCCCGCCTTCGGTATTTTTTGTGGCGAGGGAGCTTGCTCCCGCTGGGGTGCGAAGCGCCCCCAAAACCATTCAACAGTGTTTTTGCCGCGAAGCCTGCGTGACAGTGTTTACGACTGCTGCGCAGCCGAGCGGGAGCAAGCTCCCTCGCCACAGAGTTCGCGATCACATTTAGATCTCCATCCGGCCCACCCCGCTCGCCCTCGGCACCATGCCCCGCTATACTTCCCGGCTTTTCCTGAATAAATGCCAATAGGGTCCCGCCGCGCATGGATAAGACCTACCAGCCGCACGCCATTGAAACTTCCTGGTACAAGACCTGGGAGTCCGAGAACTACTTCGCCCCGCAAGGCGCGGGCGAGTCCTACACCATCATGATCCCGCCGCCGAACGTCACCGGCAGCCTGCACATGGGTCACGGCTTCAACAACGCGATCATGGACGCCCTGATCCGTTTC
Organism: Pseudomonas sp. NDM; assembly: GCF_003105095.1. Classification (NCBI taxonomy): domain Bacteria; kingdom Pseudomonadati; phylum Pseudomonadota; class Gammaproteobacteria; order Pseudomonadales; family Pseudomonadaceae; genus Pseudomonas; species Pseudomonas sp. NDM. The sequence goes on from NZ_QETJ01000132.1 coordinate 10,251, forward strand.
CGCCGCATGCAAGGTCGCGACACCCTGTGGCAACCGGGCACCGACCACGCCGGTATCGCTACGCAGATGCTGGTGGAGCGCCAACTCGAAGCCCAGGGGCAGAATCGTCACGATCTGGGTCGCGAGAAATTCCTCGAGAAAGTCTGGGAGTGGAAAGATCAGTCCGGCGGCAATATCAGCCGGCAGATCCGTCGCCTCGGCTCGTCCGTCGACTGGAGCCGCGAGCGCTTCACCATGGACGACGGCCTCTCGGAAGCGGTGAAAGAAGCATTCGTGCGTCTGCATGAAGACGGCCTGATCTATCGCGGCAAGCGTCTGGTCAACTGGGACACCAAACTGCACACGGCGATTTCCGACCTCGAAGTGGAGAACCACGAAGAGAAAGGTTTCCTGTGGAACCTGAAATACCCGCTGGCCGACGGCGTCAAGACCGCTGAGGGCAATGACTTCCTGATCGTTGCCACCACCCGCCCGGAAACCATGCTCGGCGACTCCGCCGTCGCGGTTAACCCGAACGATGAGCGCTACAAAGCCCTGATCGGCAAATTCGTCGAGCTGCCATTGGTTGGCCGTCGTATCCCGATCATCGCCGACGATTACTGCGACCCGGAATTCGGCACCGGCTGCGTGAAAATCACTCCGGCGCACGATTTCAATGACTACGAAGTCGGCAAGCGCCACAACCTGCCGCTGCTGAACATCTTCGACAAGAACGCCAACGTGCTGCCAGCAGCCCAGGTGTTCAACCTCGACGGTACGCTGAACGAAAGCATCGACGGCAAGATTCCGGCCGAGTTCGCCGGCCTGGAGCGTTTCGAAGCGCGCAAGCAGATCGTCGCCGCGTTCGACGCCGCCGGCCTGCTGGTGAGCGTCAATGATCACAACCTGAAAACGCCGAAAGGCGACCGCTCCGGCACGGTCATCGAGCCGTGGCTGACTGACCAGTGGTACGTATCGACCAAGCCTTTGGCCGAGCCGGCGATTGCTGCGGTCGAAGACGGGCGCATCCAGTTCGTGCCCAAGCAGTACGAAAACATGTACTTCTCGTGGATGCGTGACATCCAGGACTGGTGCATCAGCCGTCAGCTGTGGTGGGGCCACCGGATTCCGGCCTGGTACGACGAGTCCGGCAAGGTCTACGTCGGCCGCGACGAAGCCGAAGTGCGTGCCAAGCACAACCTCGGCCCGGACGTTGCGCTGCAACAGGACAACGACGTACTCGATACCTGGTTCAGTTCCGGCCTGTGGACATTCTCGACCCTGGGCTGGCCTGAGCAGACCGAGTTCCTGAAGAAATTCCACTCCACCGACGTTCTGGTCACCGGTTTCGACATCATCTTCTTCTGGGTTGCCCGGATGATCATGATGACCATGCACCTGATGAAGAACGAAGACGGCACGCCGCAGGTTCCGTTCAAGACTGTGTACGTACACGGCCTGGTGCGCGACGGCCAGGGCCAGAAGATGTCCAAGTCCAAGGGCAACGTTCTTGACCCGCTGGACATCATCGATGGCATCGACCTCGAGTCGCTGGTGCAGAAACGCACCTCGGGCCTGATGCAGCCGAAACTGGCGAAGAAGATCGAAAAGCAGACCCGCGAAGAGTTCGCCAACGGCATCGAAAGCTACGGCACCGACGCCCTGCGCTTCACGTTCTGCTCGCTGGCCTCGACTGGTCGCGACATCAAGTTCGACATGGGCCGCGTCGAAGGCTATCGCAACTTCTGCAACAAGATCTGGAACGCCGCGCGCTACGTTCTGGACAAGGGCGAAGACTGCGGCCAGAACGGCGAAGCCTACGAGCTGTCGCTGGCCGATCGCTGGATCATCTCGCAACTGCAACGCACCGAAGCCGAAGTGACCCGTCAACTGGATCAGTTCCGTTTCGACCTCGCCGCGCAAGCGCTGTACGAGTTCATCTGGAACCAGTACTGCGACTGGTACCTGGAGCTTTCCAAGCCCGTCCTGTGGGACGAGAACGCGCCGGTCGAACGTCAGCGCGGCACTCGCCGTACGCTGGTGCGCGTGCTGGAAGTGGCGCTGCGTCTGGCACATCCGTTCATGCCGTTCATCACTGAAGAAATCTGGCAGCGCATCGCGCCGCTGGCCGGCATTCAGGGCAAAACGATCATGCTGCAGCCTTGGCCGGTGGCCAATGAAGAGCGCATCGATCCGGCGGCGGAAAACGACATCGAATGGCTCAAGGAGCTGATGCTCGGCACGCGCAACATTCGTGGCGAAATGAACATCGGCCCGGGCAAGCCACTGCCGATCTACTTGAAGAACGTCAGCGCTGAAGACCAGCGCCGTCTGACCGAGAACGAAGCGCTGCTGAAGAAGCTGGCGCGTCTGGAATCGATCACCGTTCTGAAGGCTGGCGAAGAAGCACCGCTGTCCGCCACCGCACTGGTCGGCGAGATGGAAGTGCTGGTGCCAATGGCCGGTCTGATCGACAAAGGCGCCGAACTGGCACGCCTGGACAAGGAAATCCTGCGTCTGCAGGGCGAAGTCCAGCGGGTTGGCGGCAAACTGTCCAACGCCGGTTTCGTTGACAAGGCCCCGGCCGAAGTCATCGAGAAGGAACGCGCCAAACTGGCCGAGGCTGAACAGGCCTTGGGCAAACTGGCCGAGCAGCACGCGCGGATTGCCAGCCTGTAACGGTAAATCGCAATGAAAAAGGGAGGCCCAGGTGGCCTCCCTTTTTGTTTCCCACATTTCCCTGTAGGAGCTGCCGAAGGCTGCGATCTTTTGATTTGCTTCTAAAAATCAACATCAAAAGATCGCAGCCTCCGGCAGCTCCTACATGGGTTCGGCGTATGGCGCATCAATGTGGGACAATACCCGCCACTTTCAGCCATACCCGAATCGACCACGCCCATGACCGCCCCCCGCACACCCAAACCTGCGCGCAAGAAGCCTGATGCCGCGTCCCCGAGCAAAGCCGTCGAGCCGCGCGAGAAGGCCAGCCTGCATCCGCGCAATCGCCATCAGGGTCGTTACGACTTCCCGGCGCTGATCAAGACCACGCCGGAACTGGCCAAGTACGTGATCACCAACCCGTACGGCAAGGAAAGCATCGACTTCGCCAGCCCCGACGCGGTACGCGTGTTCAACCGGGCGCTGCTCAAGTCGTTCTATGGCATCCAGCATTGGGACATTCCGGCGGACTACCTCTGCCCACCGGTGCCGGGGCGTGCCGATTACGTGCACTTTCTCGCCGACCTGCTGGCGAGCATGAACGACGGCAAGGTCCCGCGCGGCGCAATCGTCAATGTGCTGGACATCGGCATGGGCGCCAACTGCGTGTATCCGCTGATTGGCAACAGCGAATACCGCTGGCACTTCCTCGGCTCGGAGATCGATCCGACGGCCGTGGCGGCGGCTCGAGCCATCGTGCAATCCAACGACCTGAGCAAGGTGATCCAGCTGCGCCAGCAGGAAAACCGCAAGCACATCCTGATCGGCTTGCTGGAGCCGGGCGAGCGCTTTGACCTGACCATGTGCAACCCGCCCTTCCACGCTTCGATGGAAGAAGCGACCAAGGGCAGCGAGCGCAAATGGCGTGCCCTGGGCAAGGCCGATCCGAAACGCAAGTTGCCGGTGCTGAACTTCGGCGGCCAGTCGGCGGAACTGTGGTGTGAAGGCGGAGAAGCACGTTTTGTGACGCAATTGATCGCCGAGAGCGCGAACTTCCAGCACAAAGTGCTGTGGTTCAGCACGCTGGTGTCAAAAGCTTCGAACCTGCCAGCCATCGAAACCGCGCTGAAAAAGGCCGGCGTGCTGGAAAGCCAGGTCGTGGAGATGTCCCAGGGACAGAAGCAGAGCCGCTTCGTGGCCTGGACCTTCCAGACCAAGTCCGAGCAGCAGATCTGGCGGCGCGAGCGCTGGGTGCGCTAACACACTGCGGATTACCTTGTGGGAGCGAGCCTGCTCGCGAAAGCGGACTATCAGTCGACATCCAAG
>NZ_QETJ01000133.1:0-14080 GCF_003105095.1 Pseudomonas sp. NDM
CGACTGACACAGCGCTATCGCGAGCAGGCTCACTCCTACAAGTGGAAACCGTTATTTCGGAGTGCAGGTCAGTTTGATGCGCAGCTTGATGATCTCGCGGGTGAACTTGGCCGTGGCGTTTTTGTGCTTGCCGGCCGGCACATCGATGCTGCGCGTGCGTGGTGCTTCCGGGCCGTTGCTGAATACGGCCCGGCAGGTCGCGTCGACATCACCGTAATTGGCCACGCGGATCGAGCCGATGTCGTTATCGGTGTCGAAGGTCTCGTAGTCGATCTTCATGCCGTTGAGATCCTTCTGCACATCGATCGGATAGGCAAACGCGGTCAACGGCAGCAGCGCCAGCACCACACAACAGAATTTTTTCATTCGGCAGTCTCCATGAGGGACGGCCAGCTTAGGACAAGAGGAGCTATTGATGAAAGCGCCCCGCGTGACCCTTGATCAATGGCGAACGTTGCAGGCCGTGGTCGACCACGGCGGATTCGCCCAGGCCGCCGAGGCCCTGCACCGTTCGCAGTCATCGGTGAGCTACACAGTCGCCCGCATGCAGGATCAGCTCGGCGTGCCGTTGCTGCGCATCGACGGCCGTAAAGCCGTGCTCACCGAGGCCGGCGGTGTGTTGCTGCGCCGTTCGCGGCAACTGGTGAAACAGGCCAGCCAGCTGGAAGATTTGGCCCATCACATGGAGCAAGGCTGGGAAGCCGAAGTGCGGCTGGTGGTCGATGCCGCCTACCCGAGTGCGCGGATCGTCCGCGCCCTGACCGCGTTCATGCCGCAGAGTCGCGGCTGCCGCGTGCGTCTGCGCGAAGAAGTATTGTCGGGCGTTGAGGAAGTGCTGCTCGAAGGCGTCGCGGATCTGGCCATCACCGGCCTGAGCATTCCGGGCTACCTCGGCGCGGAGTTGAGCGATGTCGAATTCGTCGCCGTCGCCCATCCTGATCACCCGCTGCATCGGCTCAATCGCGAGCTGAGCTTTCAGGATCTGGAAACCCAGATGCAAGTGGTGATCCGCGACTCCGGCCGCCAGCAGCCGCGCGATGTCGGCTGGCTCGGCGCCGAACAGCGCTGGACCGTCGGCAGCCTCGCCACCGCCGCGACCTTCGTCAGCAGCGGCCTGGGTTTTGCCTGGCTACCACGACACATGATTGACCGGGAATTGAAGGATGGCTCGCTCAAGCTGCTACCGTTGGATCGGGGCGGCAGCCGCAACTCCAGTTTCTATCTGTATTCGAACAAGGACAAACCCCTGGGCCCGGCCACGCAAATCCTCATCGAGTTGTTGCGCACCTTCGACACCTTGCCGCTGGATGCCCCGTTCGCCGCCCCCGAGCAAGCCTGACACGGAGTTCACCGATGGCGTATTTCGAGCACGAAGGTTGCAACCTGCACTACGAGGAATATGGCCACGGTACGGCGTTGCTGCTGGTTCACGGGCTCGGCTCGAGCACGCTGGATTGGGAAATGCAGATCCCGGCGCTGGCCGCGCGCTACCGGGTGATCGTCCCGGACATTCGCGGCCACGGGCGCTCGGACAAACCTCGCGAGCGCTACAGCATCGCCGCATTCAGCGCCGACCTGCTGGCCTTGATCGAACACCTGCGCCTCGGCCCGGTGCACTACGTCGGGCTATCGATGGGCGGGATGATCGGTTTTCAGCTGGCCGTCGATCAGCCGCAAGCGCTCAAGAGCCTGACCATCGTCAACAGCGCGCCACAGGTCAAATTGCGCACGCGCGATGATTATTGGCAGTGGTTCAAGCGCTGGAGCCTGATGCGCCTGCTTAGTCTGGAGACCATCGGCAAAGCCCTCGGCGGCAAACTTTTTCCCAAGCCGGAACAGGCCGATCTGCGGCGGAAAATGGCCGAACGCTGGGCAAAAAACGACAAACGTGCTTATCTCGCCAGCTTCGATGCGATTGTCGGCTGGGGCGTTCAGGAACGACTTTCCCGGGTGTCCTGTCCAACGCTCGTCATCAGCGCCGACCGTGATTACACACCGGTGGCGTTAAAGGAAACCTATGTAAGACTGCTGCCGGATGCGCGGCTGGTGGTCATCGCCGACTCGCGCCATGCCACCCCGCTCGATCAACCCGAACGCTTCAATCAAACGCTGCTGGATTTTCTCGCCACAGCCGACCTTCACTCTCAGGATCACTGACCCATGCTGAAAAAACTCGCCCTCGCCGCCGGCTCTGTACTGTTTGCCGCCAACCTGATGGCTGCCACCCCGGCCAAGGCGCCCCACGTGCTGCTGGACACCACCAACGGCCAGATCGAAATCGAACTGGACCCGGTCAAGGCGCCGATCAGCACCAAGAATTTCCTTGAATACGTCGACAGCGGCTTCTACAACAACACCATTTTCCACCGCGTGATCCCGGGCTTCATGGCCCAGGGCGGCGGTTTCACCCAGCAGATGCAACAGAAAGAAACCAAGGCGCCGATCAAGAACGAAGCCAGCAATGGCCTGCACAACGTTCGTGGCACCCTGTCGATGGCGCGCACTTCCAATCCTGATTCGGCGACCAGTCAGTTCTTCATCAACGTTGCCGACAACGCTTTCCTCGATCCGGGCCGTGACGCCGGTTACGCGGTGTTCGCCAAAGTGGTCAAGGGCATGGATGTCGTCGACATCATCGTCAACTCGCCGACCATCACCAAACAAGGCATGCAGAACGTGCCTTCCGACCCTGTGATCATCAAGTCGGCCAAGCGCATCGACTGAGTTTCGCCGGGCATACCGAGCGGCGCCGGGCTGAGCCTGCGCCGCTCGCACTGATAAAAGGAGAGCCCGTATCCCGGGCGGTTATCTGATGCTCTATCGCCGTTTCGAACAACTGATCGATATCTTCCGCGACGCCCCGACGGCGTCCCCGCCGGACCGTGTCTGGCCCTTCTATACCTATTACCTGAAGCAGGTCTGGCCGAGTTTCGCCGCCCTGCTCGTGGTTGGCCTGTTCGCCGCGTTGATCGAAGTAGCGCTGTTCAGTTACCTGAGCCGCATCATCGACCTTGCACAAGGCACGCCCAACCCGAATTTCTTCAGCGACCATGCCCTCGAATTGACCTGGATGCTGGTGGTCGCCCTGGTGCTGCGACCGATTTTCTTCGGTCTGCACGACTTGCTGGTGCACCAGACCCTGAGCCCCGGCATGACCAGCATGATCCGCTGGCAGAACCACAGCTACGTGCTCAAGCAGAGCCTGAATTTCTTCCAGAACGACTTCGCCGGGCGCATCGCCCAACGCATCATGCAGACCGGCAATTCACTGCGAGATTCTGCCGTGCAAGCGGTGGATGCGCTGTGGCACGTGGTGATCTATGCGATCAGTTCGCTGGTGCTGTTCGCCGAAGCTGACTGGCGCCTGATGATCCCGCTGCTGACCTGGATCGTCGCCTACATCGGCGCGCTGTACTACTTCGTGCCACGGGTGAAAGAGCGTTCGGTGGAAGCCTCGGATGCGCGCTCGAAACTGATGGGGCGCATCGTCGACGGCTACACCAACATCGCCACGCTGAAGCTGTTCGCTCACACCAACTTCGAACAGCACTATGCCAAGGAAGCCATCGAAGAACAGACCGTCAAAGCACAGATGGCCGGTCGCGTGGTCACCAGCATGGACGTGGCGATTACCACCATGAACGGCCTGCTGATCGTCGGCACCACGGCGCTGGCGTTGTGGCTGTGGACGCAGTCGCTGATTACCGTCGGCGCGATTGCCCTGGCCACCGGTCTGGTGATCCGCATCGTCAACATGTCCGGCTGGATCATGTGGGTGGTCACCGGCATTTTCGAAAACATCGGCATGGTTCAGGACGGTCTGCGCACCATTTCGCAACCGGTCGGCGTCACCGACCGCGAGCAGGCGAAACCGCTGGACGTGGCCTCGGGCGAAGTGCGTTTCGAGCACGTGGATTTTCACTACGGCAAGAAGAAAGGCATCATCGGCGACCTCAACCTGACGATCAAGCCGGGAGAGAAAATCGGCTTGATCGGCCCGTCCGGCGCCGGCAAATCGACTCTGGTCAACCTGTTGCTGCGCCTGTACGACGTAGAGGGTGGGCGGATCCTGATCGACGGGCAGAACATCGCCGAAGTCGGCCAGGAAAGCCTGCGTGCGCGGATCGGCATGATCACTCAGGACACCTCGCTGCTGCACCGCTCGATCCGCGACAATCTGCTTTACGGCAAACCCGACGCCACCGACGCCGAACTGTGGGAGGCGGTGCACAAGGCCCGCGCCGATGAGTTCATCCCGCTGCTGTCCGACGCTGAAGGCCGCACCGGTTTCGATGCGCACGTCGGTGAGCGCGGGGTGAAACTGTCCGGCGGTCAGCGCCAGCGCATCGCGATTGCAAGGGTGCTGCTCAAGGACGCGCCGATCCTGATCATGGACGAAGCCACCTCGGCGCTGGACTCTGAGGTGGAAGCGGCGATTCAGGAAAGCCTCGAGACCTTGATGCAGGGCAAAACCGTGATCGCTATTGCGCATCGTCTCTCGACCATTGCGCGAATGGATCGCCTGGTGGTGCTGGAGAACGGCAAGATCGCCGAGAGCGGCACCCACGCCGAATTGCTTGCGCATCGCGGCCTGTATGCGCGTTTGTGGGCGCACCAGACCGGAGGCTTTGTCGGCATCGACTAATGCACCACATTCCCCTGTAGGAGTGAGCCTGCTCGCTCCCACAGAGGTCAGGTCTGGCGATAGGGCAACGCCGTTCTCGCCTCTTCGGCATAGGCCAGAACGCCGGCGCGCTCTTGCTGGAGGAAATCCTTCACCGCCGCTTTCAGCCCCGGATGGCGCAGGTAATGCCAGGAATGGGTGATCACCGGTTCGAAGCCGCGAATCAACTTGTGCTCGCCCTGCGCCCCGGCATCGAAACGCTGGATGCCATGGGCAATCGCGTAGTCCATGCCCTGATAAAAACACGTCTCGAAATGCAGCCGATCGAACTCGGCCAGGCAACCCCAGTAACGCCCGTAGAAACTGTCGCCACCGACCAGACTGAAGGCCATTGCTACCGGCCGTGATCCCTGTTTGGCCAAGACCACGCGAATCGCCTCGGGCATGCGCTCGGCCAGCAGGCTGAAGAACTCGCGGGTCAGATACGGCGCCTGACGCCGCACCGCGTAGGTGTTGGCATAGCAGGCGTAAACAAAATCCCACTGCGCCTCGTCCAGTTCCCGCCCTTGCAGCCACTCGAAGTCAAAGCCCTGCCCCGCCACCTGCTCGCGTTCCTTGCGCATCTGCTTGCGCTTGCGTGAGCTGAGGGCGTCGAGGAAATCCTGAAAGTCGCGGTAACCGCGATTCTGCCAGTGATACTGACAGCCAATGCGTTGCAGCCAGCCCGGTTGCTCGGCCATCGCCGCGTCAGTGAACGGGTCGGTGAAATTGATGTGCGCGCTGGAAAGCCCTTCGATCTCCAGATAGCCGGGCAGGCTCTTGAGCAATTCAAAACCGTCTTCGACACTGGCCGCCAGCAGGCGCGGGCCGCTCACCGGACTGAATGGCACAGCCGTTAAAAGCTTGGGGTAGTAATCGATGCCGGCACGCGCACAGGCGTCGGCCCAGCCGTGATCGAACACGTACTCGCCGTAGGAATGCCACTTGCGGTAACTGGGCAGCGCGGCGATCAGGCGACCCTCTTCGAGGTGCAGCAAATGCTCGGGCTGCCAGCCGGTATGCGGGCCGACACTGCCGCTGTCTTCCAGCGCACTGAGGAAGGCGTGGCGCAGAAAAGGCTGGTTGTCCGGGACCAGCGCATCCCAAGTGGCCGGGGCGATTTCTGACAGGTCTTGCAGGCGTTGCAACGGCATTCACTGGCACTCCACAGCTTGGCGACAAAGCCCGGCGAGTATCGCTGATCGCGACCCGGTTGCACACGCTCAATCGGCCGACAGCGCTCTAACTCGATAGTTCACGCCGGATATGCATCGTCATCAACCTGCCATCACTGTGCCACCGCTCTGTCATAAACCATCGCGATACTGGCGCCTGTTTTTAGAGCGCCGGGTTCTAACCCGGACACAGTTTTCCGGCCTTCGGGTCGGTTGTGCCCAGGATGGTTCAGCCATCCCCTTCATCTTCGGAGATTGCTATGCGTCTTGCTTCCACGAAAACTGCAGCGGCCCTGTGCGGCGGCTTGTTGCTGGCCATGAGCGTTCCGGCCAGTGCTGCAGTCGACGCCAAACTGCTCGACATGCTCAAGGCCAACGGGTCGATTTCCCAGGCGCAGTACATCGAGCTGCAAACAGAACTGGCCAAGGATCAGAAGGCTCAGCAAATCGCCCAACAGGCGCAGCAGGAAACCAACGAACAAGTGGCAGCGGTCGCGAAGAAGACCAACGAACAGAGCCTGTTCGACCAGAAACTGGCCTGGGCGGCCAAGACCCAGTTCAAGGGTGACGTGCGCATCCGTCAGGAAACCATCAAGATCGACGGCGAGCCGAACAATGGCGGCCGCGACAAGGATCGCCAGCGCATCCGTGCGCGTCTGGGCGCCTACACCGAGATCAACCCGCAGGTCGACACCGGCATCCGTATCGCCACCGGCGGCGGCGACGATGCCCGCTCGACCAACCAGGACCAGGACAACTACTTCGACAAGAAGCAGATCTGGCTCGATCTTGGCTACATCGACTACCACCCTGACCAGATCAAGAACCTGCACGTGATCGGCGGCAAGATGCTGCAACCGTGGGTGAGCATGGGCGACGTGATCTGGGACAGCGACATCAACCCGGAAGGTCTGGCCGTTACCTACAAGTACCCACTGGGCGGCAGCGCCGAACTGTTCGGCAGCCTGGGTAACTACAACCTCAAGGACAACGTTGACGGCGACGGCGTGCAATTCCGTCACGATCTGCGCCTGACCGCTGGCCAGTTGGGCAGCCGCTTCAACATCACCGATAACCTGAAGATGACTTTGGGCGGTAGCGTCTACGCCTACCAGAACGACGAAGACAGCCGCTGCACCGGCACCTCGACGCCGTGCGCGCTGGCAGTCAACGGCAACTCGGCGAACAACGAATTCCGTCTGTATGAAGGGTTCAGCCAGATCGATATCGGCGGCCTGCCAATGCCGTTGTCTTTCTACGGCCAGTACGTGAAGAACAACGATGCCGTGACCGATCAGGACACTGCGTGGTTGCTCGGTGCCAAGTCGAAAGTCTTCGGCTTCAACCTCGACTACAACTACCGTGACGTGCAGCGCAACGCCGTGGTCGGCGCCTTCACCGACTCCGACTTTGCCAACGGCACCACCGGTTCCCGCGGGCACAAGTTCAAGGTCGGTTACGACATCGACAAGAACTTCGCCGTCGGCGCCACGTACTTCCTGACCAAGGCCGACTTCGCCAGCCGCGGCCAGCGCGATGCAGATGCCAACACCCTGCAGCTGGATGCTGAAGCGAAGTTCTAAAAAAGTGATAGCCCGGTGCGGGCGGGACGATCCCCATCATCCGTTCGTTTCATCCGCGCCGGGTTATTTCTGCAGGATGCAAAAAAACCCTGTAGGAGCTGCCGAAGGCTGCGATCTTTTGATCTTGATCTTGAAAACAAGATCAAAAGATCGCAGCCTCGTTTCACTCGACAGCTCCTACAGGGGGTTATCTTTTCGTCGTTGATCGGCGAGGCGTTCGGCCAACGCATCGACATGCTCGTCCGGTTGTTCCGGCAATGCCTTCAGCGTCGCCTGCATCAAGCGCATCTGCCGCAGGAAACGCCGGCAGTTGGGGCAGAACAACAGGTGATGACGCACCATCAGCGTCTCGCGAAAGCTCAGTTGGCCGTCGAGATAATCGCTGGATCGTGCTACTTGCTCCTTGCAGGTCAACATTCTCCCGTCTCCTCAAAATGTTCCACGGTCGCAAAAACCTTCAAGCGTGCCCGGTGCAGCAGCACGCGGACATTGGAGAGCGAGATCTCCAGAAGATTACAGATCTCTTCCAGCTCCAGGCCCTGGCGTTCGCGCAACAGCAGGACACTGCGCTGCAACTCGGAAAGACTCAGCAACGTATGTTCGAGGCATTCGCGCAGTTCGTTTTCGGTGAGCAGCGCTTCGGGGGTGTCCTGGTGCCAGGCGAACGGCGCCACCAGCCAGTGACCGTCGCTTGAAGAAAACCGATCGTCGCCGATAGTGCCATGCGGCGATGGCAGGTCATCGAGCAGGACTTCCCGGCGATTGAGCTTGTAGCGACTTTTGGCCGAGTTGGCGGTGATGGTCAGCAACCAGGTCTTCAGACTGGAACGGCCCTCGAAGCTGCTCAGATGGCGCACCACCGACAGCCACGCATCCTGCACGACTTCCTCGACATGACGCTGGCCGACAATCGCGTAAGCCACCGCTCGCATGGCGCTCTGATAGGTAGTAACCAGTTCCTTGAAAGCCTTTTGCTCCCCCGCCAGCAAGCGCGCGAGCAGTTGGGTGTCATCAGCCGCCATCCATCAATCCCCTTGTCCGGACTTCGAAAATGAACGCGGCAGGTATTCACCTGCCGCGACGTCCGAAAAATTACAGCGTTTCACTCGCTTCGAATGTAGGAAAGATCGACGCGATTAAGGGGAAATTAACCTGTTTCAGCGTTTGCGCAGCAACACACTACCAATCGAGTAACCGGCACCGAACGAGCTCAACACCGCCAGCGAACCCGAGGCCAGGTCATCCTGGTATTTGTGGAAGGCAATGACCGAACCGGCCGAGCTGGTGTTGGCATAGCTGTCGAGAATCACCGGCGCTTCTTCTTCGCTGGCTTCGCGGCCGAGCAGCTTGCGCACGATCAGGTGGTTCATGCTCAGGTTGGCCTGGTGCAGCCAGAAGCGTTTCACGTCGCCGACGTTGAGCTGGTTCTCTTCCAGGTGCTCGCCGATCAGCTCGGCAACCATCGGGCAGACATCCTTGAACACCTTGCGGCCTTCCTGCACGAACAGCTTGTCGCGGGCGCCCACACCCTCCTCGGCAGCGCGATTGAGGAAGCCGAAGTTGTTGCGGATGTTGTTGGAGAACTTGGTCAGCAATTTGGTGCTGACCACGTCGAACTGGTACGGCGAGGTCGCCAGATCCGCGCGTTCGATGATCACCGCAGTCGCGGCATCGCCGAAAATGAAATGGCTGTCGCGGTCACGGAAGTTCAGGTGCCCGGTGCAGACTTCCGGGTTGACCATCAGGATCGCCCGCGCCTGGCCCAGTTGCACGCTGTTGGCGGCGGCCTGGATGCCGAAGGTGGCCGAAGAACAAGCGACGTTCATGTCGAAACCGAAACCTTCGATGCCCAGTGCTTCCTGGACTTCGATGGCGATGGCCGGATAAGCGCGTTGCAGGTTCGAGCAGGCAACGATCACGCCGTCGATGTCGGCTGCGGTTTTGCCGGCTCGTTGCAGGGCTTGTTCAGCCGCGCCGACGGCCATTTGGCAGAGCACCGACCATTCGTCGTTGGAACGTTCCGGCAGGCGCGGGGCCATGCGTTGCGGATCGAGGATGCCGTCCTTGTCCATGACAAAGCGGCTCTTGATGCCCGAGGCTTTTTCGATGAATGCGGCGCTGGATTCGGTCAGGGCCTGGACTTCACCGCTGGCAATGGCCTCGGCGTGATCGGCGTTGAACTGGGCGACGTAGGTATTGAAAGACTGCACCAGCTCTTCGTTGGAGATGCTGTTGGCCGGTGTGTACAGGCCGGTGCCGCTGATGACGACGTTATGCATGGTCGTTTCTCTAATCTGTTCAGGCAGAAAGTGCTGGAACCGTCGTACCAACACGCAAAGGGTCTATTCCCATCCGGGGGACGCAAACCTGGCATCGTTTTATTCCGCAGCGCGACACGGCCGAAGGCTCTGGGTCGCGAAACGGCGGGTTATGGGGGCGAAGTTTGCCATAAACCTTGGCTTTTGGCGCCATTCCCGACATTCCGCCATTCCCGATGTGGGAGCGAGCCTGTTCGCGAAGACGGTGTGTCAGTCACACAAAGGGTGCCAGACATGACGCTTTCGCGAGCAGGCTCGCTCCCACAGGGGATGACACAAACTCTGAAGGTCAGGGCTCGACCTGGCTCCACTGTTTGCTCAGGCGTTTGTCGGAGATCGGCACTTTCGTGCCCAACTGCTGGGCAAACAGCGAGACGCGGTACTCCTCCAGCCACCAGCGGTACAACTCCAGTTGCGGGTCGCGCTTGCCTTCCTGCGCATGCTTGGCCGCGCGGCTCTGGTATTGCGCCCACAGGCCCGCGAGTTCGCCACTCCAGACCCGATCCTTCTGCACCTGCGCGCCGAGTTTCTCGAAACGTTGCTCGACCGCTTTCAGGTAACGCGGCAACTCCTTGAGCCATTGCATCGGCGTTTCACGGACGAAGCCCGGATAGACCAGATTGCCGATCTGCTGCCTGATGTCATTCAACGCTACGGCCTGGGCCAGATCGATCTTGCCCTTGAAGCGTTTTTGCAGACCGTGCCAGATCTTCAGGATTTCCAGGGTCAGCCGCGCCACGCGCTCGGCGTGCTCGGTCCAGTTGCCGCGTTTGCGCTCGGCCAATGCCGCCAACCCGGCACCATCCCGGGGCAGCGGGTCTTCGCCTTCGAGAATGCAACTGTCGAGGCTGGCCAGCAGAATGTCTTCCACCAGCGCATCGACGCGGCCCAACTCACGATAAAGCAAGCCCAGTTCAGTCTGCCCCGGCAACTTGCCGCGCAGGAACTTGGCCGGCTCGGCCAGTTGCTGCATCAACAAGCGCTGCAAGGCGCGACGATGCTGGAACTCGGCTTCGGCCGGGGTCGAGAACCGCCCTTCCTTGACCGTGCCGCCCTCTTCCACCAACGCTGGGTAAACCGTCATCGACAGCCCGGCGATCTTCTGCTGGGTCTTTTCCGCCACCGGCGCGAAAACCTTCGCCTCGACCGGTTGCTGGCTTTTCGCACTCTGCGGCACCGCCAGCGCGGCCTGGCTGGCTTCAGCGAAGCGTGCGGTCAGCTCAGCCAGATCGCGGCCTTCGCCAAGGAACTTGCCCTCGCCGTCGACGATTTCCAGGTTCATGCGCAGATGGCTTTCAACCTGTTGCGCGGCTTCCGCCCACGCCTCATCACTGACCCGTGCGCCAGTCATGCGCAGCAGTTCGCGACCGAGCGCTTGCGGCAGCGAACCTTCGGCGAACGTCATGCGCTGCAGCGCGGCTTTGATGAAGTCCGGCACCGGCACGAAATTCTTGCGCAGGGCTTTCGGCAGGTTCCGCACCAAGGCAATGCACTTGGCCTCGATCAGGCCCGGCACCAGCCATTCCAGACGCTCCGGTGGCAGCATCGGCAGCAGCGGCGCCGGCACGCGCAAGGTCACGCCATCGCGCGGGTGATTCGGTTCGAAATGGTAAGTGAGCGCCAGCTCCAGATCGCCGATGTGCAGGGTGTCCGGGTAATCACGGGCGGTGACTTCACTGGCCTCGCGGGCCAGCACGTCTTCTTCGCGCATGATCAAAAGTTGCGGGTCTTTCTGGCTGTTGACCTTGTACCAACTGTCGAACGTCGCGGTCTGGTGGATCTCCGCCGGCAGACGCGCATCGTAGAAGGCGTAGAGGGTTTCCTCGTCGGCGAGAATATCGCGACGGCGCGCCTTGGCCTCGAGTTCGTCGAGCTGCTCGAGCAGTTTCTGATTGGCGCTCAGGCATTTGGCCCGCGACTGAATCTCGCCGCGCACCAACCCTTCGCGGATAAACAGCTCACGGGAGACCACCGGATCGACCGGGCCGTAATGCACCGGGCGGCGACCGACGACGATCAGACCGAACAGGGTGATCTGCTCGTAGGCCACGACCTGGCCGCGCTTCTTTTCCCAATGTGGTTCGAAGTGGTTCTTCTTGATCAGGTGCCCGGCCAGCGGCTCGATCCAGTCGGCGTCGATCTTGGCGACCATGCGCGCGTAAAGCTTGGTGGTTTCCACCAGTTCGGCGGTCATCAGCCACTGCGGGCGCTTCTTGCCGATGCCCGACGACGGATGAATCCAGAAGCGCCGTTGGCGCGCGCCTAGGTAATCGCCGTCTTCGGTTTTCTGGCCGATCTGGCTGAGCAAGCCGACCAGCACCGCCTTGTGCAGTTTCGGATAATCCGCCGGCTCTTTGTTCAGGCTCAGCTGCATGTCGCGGCAGATCAGGCTCAACTGCCGATGGGAATCTCGCCACTCGCGCAAGCGCAGGTAATTGAGGAAATTCTTCCGGCACCAGTTACGCAGCGGGTTGGCGGTCAGCGCCTGGCGCTGTTCTTCAAAACCACGCCACAGATTGACCAGCCCGGCGAAGTCCGAATCCGGATCCTTCCATTGCGCATGGGCCTGATCCGCCGCTTGCTGACGCTCCGGCGGACGCTCGCGCGGGTCCTGAATCGACATCGCACTGGCGACAATCAGCACTTCCTGCAGGCTGCCGAGTTTGGCCGCTTCGAGCAGCATGCGGCCCATGCGCGGGTCGACCGGCAAGCGCGCCAGCTGTCGACCGAGCGGCGTCAGCTGGCTGTTGCGGTCCACCGCCGAAAGCTCCTGCAGCAGGTTGAAACCGTCGCTGATCGCCTTGCCGTCCGGCGGTTCGATAAACGGGAACGCGGTGATTTCGCCGAGACGCAGATGGAGCATCTGCAAAATAACGGCGGCGAGGTTGGTGCGCAGAATTTCCGGGTCGGTAAATTCCGGACGACCGAGGAAATCCTCTTCGCTGTACAACCGCACGCAGATGCCCGGCTCGACCCGCCCGCAACGACCTTTACGTTGATTGGCGCTGGCCTGGGAAATCGCTTCGATCGGCAAGCGCTGGACTTTGGCCCGATAGCTGTAGCGACTGATGCGCGCGGTGCCGCTGTCGATCACATAGCGAATACCCGGAACGGTCAGCGAAGTCTCGGCAACGTTGGTCGCCAGCACCACACGGCGGCCTGGGTGCGACTGGAAAATCCGCTGCTGTTCGGCCGGCGACAGACGCGCGTACAGCGGCAGGATTTCGGTGTGCTTGAGCTGGGCCTTGCGCAGCATGTCCGCGGCATCACGAATCTCGCGCTCACCGGGCAGGAACACCAGCACATCACCCGGACTGCGGCGTTCGCTGCGCTCGTAGGCGGCGATTTCGTCGAGGGTGGCGAGGATCGCCTGATCGACGGTAAGGTCGTCCTCGACCCGGTTGCCCTCCTCGTCCTGCTCCAGCGTCAGCGGGCGATACCAGGTGTCCACCGGGAACGTGCGACCGGACACTTCAACAATCGGCGCATCATCGAAATGCTTGGAGAAACGCTCCAGATCGATGGTCGCCGAGGTGATGATGACTTTCAGATCCGGGCGACGCGGCAGCAGGGTTTTCAGGTAACCGAGGAGGAAATCAATGTTGAGGCTGCGTTCGTGCGCTTCGTCGACGATGATCGTGTCGTAGCGTTCGAGATAACGATCGTTCTGGGTTTCCGCCAGCAGAATGCCGTCGGTCATCAGCTTGATCAGGGTGTTGGCATCGCTCTGATCTTCGAAGCGCACCTGATAGCCGACCAGTGCACCGAGGGGCGTGCCGAGTTCTTCGGCGACGCGGCTGGCGACGCTGCGCGCGGCGATCCGACGCGGCTGGGTATGGCCGATCAGACCGTGCTGGCCGCGACCGATTTCCAGACAGATTTTCGGCAACTGAGTGGTTTTGCCCGAGCCGGTTTCGCCAGCGATGATCAGCACCTGATGTTGCTCCAGGGCCTTTTTGATCTCGTCGCGTTTGGCCGCGATCGGCAAACTGTCGTCGTAGCGAATCACCGGCAGGCTGGCACGGCGCGCCAGCACCTGATCACAGGACGCCTGCATCCGCGCCACCCACTGGGCCAGCTTGGCCTCGTCGGGTTTCTTGCGCAGCTCAAGCAACTGCCGCCGCAGCCGGTGACGGTCGGCGAGCATGGCGTGATCGAGGTTTTTCAGCAGTTTGTCGATGGAGGGCGATTCGTCGGTCATCGGGTAGGCAATTCGGTCGTCTATTTATGCAGGGGGCGGATTGTCGCAGATTTGCCTGCAGTTGACCTGCTTCCCCTGTAGGAGCTGCCGAAGGCTGCGATCTCTTGATTTTGCTTTTGAAGATCAAGATCAAAAGATCG